>JAESTH010000053.1 GCA_016763695.1 Alcanivoracaceae bacterium | reverse complement strand
ATCATGTTTTATTTCTTAGCGATTTTCTTTTTGGTCTTTTTTTTGGTAGTCTTCTTAGTTGTTTTTTTACTTACCTTCTTTTTGGTTGTTTTTTTCTTGCTTACTTTCTTCTTTGCTACTTTTTTCTTAGTAGTCTTTTTTGTCACTTTCTTTTTGGTTTTTTTCTTAAACCTGGATTTCTTTTCTGGCGTTTTTGCTAATATTTCCAGACACTCTTCATGACTGAGGGATTTTGGATCGGTATCTTTGCTGATTCTGCCATTTTTGTTGCCATCCGTGATATAGGGTCCCCAACGACCATTGAGAATTTGTATGCCATCATCAAAGGTATGAATGATTCGATTGGCATCTATAATTTTTTTCTCTTTTATCAGTTCCAGTGCTTCTTCTAATGTAATCTCATATGGAGAATAGGTGTCTTTTTTGATAGAGACAAATTTGTTATCATAGCGAACATATGGCCCAAAGCGACCTATATTGGTGCTGATTTTTTCACCTTCGCCGGTTTCTCCTAGTTGACGTGGAAGCCTAAATAAATCCATGGCTTCTTCAAATGTGATTTTATCCAGCTTCTGGCCAGGCAATAATCCCGCAAATTGAGGCTTATCTTCATCATCCCGGTGACCAATTTGCACAAAAGATCCATATTTCCCTACACGTGCCGTCACTGGTTTTCCTGTCTTTGGGTCTTCTCCCAATACTCGCTGATATTGTGCTTCTTCACGGCTGACGGATTCTTCTTTATCGTCTAATAGTTCTTTAAATGGTGTCCAAAACTGTTTGAGCAGTGGCACCCACTTTTTTTCTCCACGTGAAACGGCATCCAAAGCATCTTCCAGATTGGCAGTAAAATCATAATCAACATATTTTTCAAAATGCTTTTGTAAAAATCTTGAAACAACTTTACCAATATCTGTTGGTGTAAACCTTTTCTGTTCCAGTTCTACATAATCACGATTTAATAATGTACTGATAATTGAAGCATAGGTTGATGGTCTGCCGATGCCATATTCTTCCAGTGTTTTAACTAAACTGGCTTCAGAGAATCTTGGCGGCGGCTCAGTAAAGTGTTGTTTGCCAGCAATATCTATGACTTTTGCTGTATCGCCTTCTTTTAAACGTGGCAGAACATTTTTGGTTTGTTTCTTTTGATCATCTTTGCCTTCTTCATAAACGGCAAGAAAGCCTTTTCTTATCACGGTTGAGCCAGTGGCTCTTAACACGTGGGCATTACCAAATTCATAATCTGCAGAAACGGTACCAATCAAGGCATCAATCATTTGGCAGGCCAAAGATCGCTTCCAAATTAAACCATATAGTTTGTTTTGATCATTATTCAGACTGCTGCTGACCAGTTTTGGAGTTAATAGTGCATTAACGGGTCTTATCGCCTCATGCGCTTCTTGGGCATTTTTAGATTTACCTTTGTAATAATTGGGTGTTTCTGGAACCAGGTCGTCGCCAAAATTTTTGCCAATAGAGTGACGTATATCATTTAAAGCATCTTTAGATAACTGGATTGAGTCGGTACGCATGTAGGTAATTAAACCCTGAACAGTACCATCTACCGCCATTCCTTCATATAGTTGCTGTGCAATCTGCATGGTTTTTCTGGTTGAAAACCCCAGCTTTCTTGCTGCTTCCTGTTGTAATGTTGAGGTGATAAAAGGTGGGGCAGGGCGTCTTTTCCTTTGTTTTTCTGTCAGTTTTGTGACTTTTAATGTATCACCAGCCTGTGTCCTTAGTATTTTTAGAGCACCATCAACCTGATCTTTATTATTGAGATCAAACTTTTTGAGTTTTTTACCATCATATTGAATGAGGTTAGCCATAAACTCAATACTATCTTTTTGTAATGGCGTTGATATGGTCCAGTATTCCTTTGGATTGAAAGCATCAATTTCTTCCTCGCGGTTAACAATCATTCTTAAGGCAGGTGATTGAACTCGCCCTGCTGATAAACCACGCCTTACTTTTTTCCATAGCAATGGTGACAAGTTGAAACCAACCAAATAATCCAGTGCCCTGCGAGCTTGTTGTGCATCAACCAAATCAGTTGATAATTCTCTGGGGCTGGCTACGGCAGCCTTAATAGCGCTTTTGGTTATTTCACTAAAAACCACCCGATAAACATTTTTATCTTTAAGAATTTTGCGGCTTTTTAAAATTTCTGCCACATGCCAGGAGATGGCTTCCCCCTCTCTATCTAAATCGGTTGCTAGATAGATGGTGTCTGCTTTTTTTGCTTCTCTGACAATGGCATCGATATGTTTTTTATTACGATCTACCTCAACATAAGTCATTTCAAAATCATTCTCGGTATCTACAGCCCCTGTTTTGGGGAGTAAATCACGAATGTGTCCATAGGATGCTAAAACTTTATAGTCTTTACCTAAATATTTTTCAATCGTTTTTGATTTTGCCGGTGATTCGACAATTAATAAATTTTTTGCCATATTAGTGTTCGTAAAATTCTGATGAGTCAAACATTAACGCTTCTAAGTTTGCGAATGCCTGCTCTTGATCTGGTTGTGAAAATAATACCATTAATGCCAACCATTGCAAATCATCAACATCAAATTGGTTGGTTTCTAACTTCATTATGGCATTTATTAATATTTCCCGTTGCACATTATCCAAAATCCCTGAATTGTTTAAATAATAAATGAAATCAATGCTTTCATCATCTATTTTCAACTGTTCATGTACACTGAAGACCCTAAAACCATCTGTGCTTAACGGTATACTCTGAAATGTTCCCACGTCACTTTGCAGGTCTTCCAACCATGAAAATGCATGATTAATTGTCGAAGAAGTAAAACCCGCCTGAGAAAGACCGTGCTTTATGGATTGTTTATCAAATTCTTCACTATCATTATCATAAATGTAGTTTTCAAATAAATAAAGTAGTAATTCGACGATGTTCTCATTCATATGCGTATATATTGTGCTCCAGGTAGTGCCTGTATCTTATCTTCTAGTTCTAGTATTAATAGAATGGACGAAACTTCTTGCGCTGTCAATCCACTTTTTAAAATAATTTCATCTATTGTAGTTGGATCATACATGATGTGATCCAAAATTAACGCATGTCCATCATTTTTTATTTCATTTTTATCTTCAATATGTGGTTTGTTTGCTGATTTTATAGGTTTATCATCAAGTAAAGATAGTTTTTCTTTAATTTGTAATGATAATGACTGTGCTAATGGTGTGAGCTCTTCAAGTATTTCTGCAGCGGATTCTACCAGTTTTGCGCCTTGCTTAATCAGCGCATGGCAGCCTTTTACCATGGGACTGTGTATTGAACCTGGTATGGCCATGACTGGACGGTTTATTTCCATGGTTTGTCTGGCTGTTATTAATGTGCCACTTTTTATACCTGCCTCAATAACCAGTGTCCCTAAAGATAAACCACAAATTATTCTGTTTCTCTTGGGGAAATTATAAGCATTGGGCTTAGTACCGATTGTGAACTCTGATATCAAAGCACCATTGTGGGCAATATCGTGTGCCAGTTCTTTATGTTTGGCAGGATATACCACATCCAGACCTGTGCCCATTACTGCAATGGTTTTGCCTTTTGCCTGTAAGGCGGCCTGATGGGCTTTACCATCAACACCTAAAGCCATACCACTGGTAATGGTTAAACCATTTTTGGCTAAATCATAACAAAAAGAATGGGTGTTTTTTAAGCCAACAGTACTGGCATTTCGGCTACCTACAACAGCTAGCTGTGGCTGTAACAGCACAAGGGGGTCACCTGTTACATATAATAGTGATGGTGGAGAGTCAGTCTGTTTTAATAATGGTGGATATAAATCATCATCAATTGTCAAAATATGATTGTCAGCTTTTTCTAGCCACTGTAAATCTGTCGTTATGTTCTTTATATTCGGATTTTTTAATGCTGCCTGGGTTGCTGCAGGTAGGTTTAAATGTTGTGGGAAACTTGTTTGATTGAAAATGTTTTCTATTGATTGAAAATGATTGAGAAGTCTTCTTATCCTGATACTTCCCAAACCAGGGGTTCTGTTGATTACAAACCAGGCTTGATGATAATCAATCATAAATAACCCATCATAAAAATAGATCCATTAGTACGTATGAGTCAATTTTAGTATGGCTATGAATATAACTTTTAAATATAATAATTATGGCGCCCTAACCAAATCAAATAATTTAACGGGTCTATTGCCTTCAACAATCAGGGCATAAGAAATATGTTCAAAAGTTTTAAAAATCATGATGTTGGCCAAAAACTCTTCAGGTAAGGTTACATTCGCCTTAGATGGTCTGAAAAATGTTTTTAGATCATTTTTAGGATGCATAACGTCATCTCTGACCTGCCTCTCAGGTCGATTGACATCAAAAACATCCCCAATAGTAACGCCATCAGAAGAGCCTCGACTAATGGCAACTATTTGCCATTTTCCGCTCCTAAACATTGCATTATTTAAGGCGACAATTCGAATATTGTTATCCTTTATTGTTGCTGCTTTTGGTTGGAAGAAAGCATTAAAATTGACATCATTAATTGGGATTATCAAGTCACCCATGTCAATTTCTATAACATTACCACTCACCTTCATGGTGGTTACATCACCTGTTCCTGCCCTTGAAACCACTGCAGTTGCAATATCTGCCACTTCATAACCCAAAACATTAACATTATCCCAATAAGTTCTGTCTATATAACTTTTCCAGAAACGCGTCATAATTGCCATGCCAGTTGAGGTGCTGGTTTTTTCCCAACCTACCGATTCAGTTTTACGTTCTTTATGTTTTGAGGTTCTCCATGGGTAGTGTACAGGTACATCCCTATAGATTACTGTTGGTCTGACAACAGCAAACACATCACCTTGCCTGGCATTCAGGTTTCTTACATATAATAAATTGGGTTCTGTCCCTTTTAAGTGACCTTCACCAATAGAAACAACATATGGGGCATTTTCGATTTCTTGTTCTGAAAGTATTCTTAGTTTTCTTAGAAAAGGTTTAACATCTCGCAGAGGAATGGTTGGAATGGCTTTGTCATGACTTATGCTTCTGCCCTTAGGTGATAATTTAACTGTACGGCGGTCACCATTTACTCGATTAACCACTAAGCGAGGCTTGCCATCTAAATAAACCAATGAAATTTCATCACCAGGATAAATTAAATGGGGGTTTTCAATTTGTGGATTTGCATGCCAGACTTCTGGCCAAACCCAGGGAGACTTCAGAAATCGAGCAGATATGTCCCATAACGTATCGCCATTTTGCACAGTATAGGTATCTGGATGAGTTGGGTTCAACTCAATTTCAGCATGTACTGTTGTAAGTATAAAAAATACAGCAATTAAAAGTAAATGTAATTTTTTAAGCATTTCCGACAAATCCTTGATTTCTTTAGTGTTTAGTTTAGCCATTTTAAACGTCAAGTTAAACTAAAAAATGTGAATCAGGTGGCATTTTTAATAAAAACAGTACATTTTGATAAACAAACTTATGGTTTTTATACTATTGTCTTTAATTATTTACGCCCAATATTGTAATATATTGATAAAAACAAAATAATAAACATGGCAAAATTAAATATACTAACCATTCCTGATAAACGTTTAAAAACTAAAGCGGTTGCTGTTGAGCAGTTTGATTCTGAACTTGTAACACTGGTTGCAGACATGCTGGATACCATGTATGCAGCACCTGGTATTGGTTTGGCAGCCACACAGGTTGATGTTCATAAAAGACTAGTGGTGCTGGATATTTCTGAAGACAAAGATCAGCCATTGTGTTTAATTAATGCAAAAATCACAAAAAAAACAGGTCATCAACTTCACGAAGAAGGTTGTCTGTCGGTACCCAATATTTATGCCAAAGTTAAAAGAGCCGAGTTGATTGAAGTAGAAGCACAAAATGAAAAAGGAGAAGTGTTTCAATTACGGGCAGAAGGATTACTGGCCATATGTATACAACATGAGCTTGATCATTTGGAAGGGATAGTCTTTTTAGATCACTTGTCACCTCTTAAAAGAAAAATGGCTCTCAAAAAACTAGAAAAAGAAAAACAGGAGAATGAAAATGATTGAACTATATACCGCAGCGACACCTAATGGATGGAAAGTATCAATTATGTTAGAAGAGATTGGTATCGATTATCAAGTTTTTCCAATTAATTTCTCCGATAGCCAACAAAAATCTCCCGAATTTTTAAAAATGAACCCCAATGGTAGAATTCCTGTGATTAAAGACACTGATACTGATATGGTGATTTTTGAAAGTGGTGCTATACTCCAATATCTGGCAGAAAAGACAGGACAATTCATGCCTGAAAATACAAAAGAAAAATATGACGTTATACAATGGTTGATGTTTCAAATGGGTGGTGTTGGGCCCATGATGGGACAAGCAAATGTCTTTTTCCGTTACTTTCCTGAAAAGATCCCTGCGGCTATTGACAGATATCAGTCAGAAGTGAAACGGCTTTTTTCCGTGTTAGATACTCAGCTGGTAAACCAGCAGTATTTGGCAGGTGATTACTCCATTGCCGATATTGCTAACTGGAGTTGGGTTCATACCGCTCACTGGTCTGGTGTTGAATTGTCAGAATTTAAAAACCTTAATGATTGGGTGGCGAGAATTGCAGAACGAAAAGCTGTACAAAAAGGCATTAACATTCCCGAAAAGCCAGATGAGGCTGCCATTAAAAAAGCTGGACAAAAGATCATTTAATTTCTGTTAACGTCTTGGAGAATAGTTTTTTGGTAAATACCTGTCAATCCACTCCTCAATGACAATATCTGGTCTATTTTGTTTGATCAGTTTTTGAGATTGGCTAAATGTCATTTTTTGCCAGACAAAGGTACTGTGCTGAAAATATTGTGATATATAAGCTTGAAGCCCAGTAAAAAACGAATCTCTAAAAATTAATGTATTTAAAGCAGAACCAGAGCAATTGGTGTGAAAGAGGTTTTTGTCTTTTTGAAGAAAATCTGTACAGGGATCAAAAGCAGGTTTCTTCATTTCCTCTGAGAAATATGTGCCTAAGCCCATATACAAGGCAAGATCACCTTCGAATGTGGATTTTTGCCTAAAGTGCTCTTTCTTATACAAGAAAGGGCTCAGTTGGTTAGGGAAAAGTTCATCTATCTTTTTAGCCATTTCATATTGAGCTATATTGGTTCCAACAAAATTCCAGTGGGAATCGGCTTTGAAATAAAACAACTCATCACCTTTTGCTTCCTGTAAAGCGGGTCTTAAATTAATGAAATTAATCTCAGGATGTTTTTTAAGTGCTTCTACAAGTTGTTCAACCAGGTTTTGTTGCTTGATGGGTTTGATATAATTTGGCAAATATTCTGGATAAATATAATATTTTGATGGCGCAATTACAAATAGATATTCAATATTTTGTTCCGCTAACCACTGCTGTTTTTGTTGCAAGTGACTGACCATTGTGGCCAGTTGTTTATCAGAAAAGCGATTAATATTTCGATAGTCGCCAATAGAATCTCCATCGATTTTACTGCTATAAAAAATCCAACCTTTTTGCTTGGCAAAAAAGGCTGTTTCTAACGGAGAGTCATGAACAAAGAATTTTAGGTGTCGATATATAAACAACAGCGACCACCTAAAACCAAAGTGATCTGAATAATACTGGTCAAATTGTTTCGGCGCAATTTTAAGTTCTTGCCAGTTTTTAGGTGCTTTTGGAAGATCTGCCAATCTTCTATTTTCTATCAATGAATTTGCTCTTTTCGGTAAGATCAAACCAAAAATAGCTGGCAGGCTTATAAATAAAACAAACACAGCCGTCATAAAACAATTGAATTTATTATTTTTTTTCATCTAAAAACGGAAATATATAAAAGGATTATATGTAGATGCAGAAACCAGAATCACAGACAGCAATAATAGCGATAAAACCACAAAACCTCTTTGTAAATTCACGATAGCACTACCCATAAAACAGGCTGATGGATAATATGTAACAAGCCTTTTACTGATTGGTGTACAAAGAATCAAGGCAAAAACAACGGTGATTAAAAACTGATTATTGATAAAATAATGATAACTATATAAATAACTGTCTTCATGTTGGAAATAAAACATTTTAGCCACAAAATCCAGAGCATTCGAAATATCTTCAATCCTAAAGAAAACCCATGCCACCAACACCACTAGTAAAGTATAAATATGACGAATAAATACGGGTACTTTTTCGAGCATTTTTGCAAGACCTATGCGTTCAACAATTAAAAACCCACCGTGAATCATTCCCCATAATAAAAAATTCCAACTGGCTCCATGCCAAAACCCACACAGAAAAAATACCAGTAATAGGTTTAAATAGGTTCTCATTGAGCCTTTTTCATTTCCGCCTAATGGTATATATAAATAGTCTCTAAACCAGCGTGATAAGGAGATATGCCAGCGCTGCCAAAAATCTCTTAGACTGCTTGCAATATAAGGGTAATTAAAGTTTTCCTGAAACTGAAAGCCAAACATTCGACCTAATCCGATAGCCATATCAGAATAAGCTGAGAAATCAAAATATATTTGTAAGGCATAACAGATGATCGCCAACCAAGCTAACGACATACTGAGCTGTGAACTATCCAGAGCAAAGATAGGATCAGCAACGGCACCCATGGCATTGGCAATAATTATTTTTTTAGCCAAACCATAACTAAACCTTTCAACACCTGCCACAAACAACTCATTACTGTGAATCCTGCTTAATAACTGTTTTGCGATATTATTATATCTTACGATAGGCCCTGCAATTAGTTGTGGGAAAAAGGAGATATACAGTCCCAGGTTTATTATGTTTTTTTGTGGCTTGGACTGCCCTCTTTTTATATCGACCAAGTAAGATATGGCCTGAAAGGTAAAAAATGAAATTCCCAACGGCAAGTGAATGGATTGGCTAAAGTCGCTATCAATACCTAGGTTTAATAATAAAAAATGAAAATATTTATAAAACCCCAATAACAATAAATTGACGGCAACACCAACTAAAAGTATAGCCTTTGATTGCTGGCGAGAATAAAGCAGGCGACCAAAAATATAATTAACACCAATAGAAAAAATCAATACCAAAACAAAGGCCAGTTCGCCCCAGGCATAAAAAAACAAACTGGCAAGCAATAAAACAGAGTTTTTAATATTACGAGGAACAAGATAATATAAAAACAGTGCCACAGGTAAAAAGGCAAATAAAAATGTTGGTGAAGTAAAGACCATTAATTAAATTTCAGCACTCTTGTTTTCATACCAGTGTAAAATGTATTGCCAGGCTTCAGTGGCTGTTTCTACAATTTCAAACAGATCCAAATCTTGCCGATTAATCACGCCTTCTTCTGCCAAAAATTCAAAATTGACCGCATTTTGCCAATAATGTTTACCAACAAGGACAATAGGGAGCGGTTCAATGGTCTTAGTCTGTATGACCGTTAAAGCCTCAAACAATTCATCAAAAGTGCCAAAACCACCAGGAAAAGCCACCAGTGCCCGCGCCCGGTGCATAAAGTGCAATTTTCTCAAGGCAAAATAGCGAAAACTAAAACACAATCCAGGAGTAATATAAGGATTGGGGAACTGCTCAAAAGGTAAGTCAATATTCAGACCGATGCTGTCTTCACCCTCATCGAAAGCACCTTTATTAGCTGCCTCCATTACACCAGGGCCACCACCAGTGATGATATGAACTGGGGTTTGAGAGTGGTTTTTACTGTATTGCGCCACTAAAGAGCCAAAATGACAAGCTTCTTCATAATATTTCACTTTATCTAAAACTCTTTGTGCCACCTTAAGTTGATATTGTAAGTTCTCATTACTTTCATCTTTTGTTAAAGCTTCTTTTGCCATTTTATAACGCAAGTCGGCACGACTTTGTTGAGTGACCCTGGTACCACCAAAAACAACAATGGTTTTTTCAATATTTTTCTTCTCAAGTACAGATTGCACTTTTAAATATTCTAGCTGCAAACGCATCGGCCTGGCAGTATCACTATTAATAAAATCATAATCACGATCTGAGCGTTTATAACTTCCTGAATTTAATATGGCTATTATACGTTTGACTTCTTCGTCACTGGCATCATAGTATTTTTTTATGGTATCAGTTAATTGTAAAATTTTATCCATTGCTTCCGATTGTGATTAAAAGGCAGCTATTTTAGTGCATAACTGTCAATAAAGCTAAAATTAGGTATTTAACTCTAACATTGCTCAATAAAATTTAGTTATTTGTGAAGAGTACATATTATGAGTCTATCAGTAGAACAATTATTCGAACATCTTTGGCAACAATACATACAAATTAATCCGCAGGCAGAGAAAATCCAGCAACTACTTGAGCAGCGTGGAGAAACCATAATTAATGACCACATTGCCTTAAGAACCTTTAACACAAAAAAACTTGGGCTGGTTAATATTGCAGATAGCTTTATTCGCAGGGGTTATAAGGTCATTGATGAATACGACTTTAGCAAGAAAAAACTCAATGCCATTCATCTTGAGCATGTTGATAACATCAACCACCCTAAAGTATTTATATCAGAGTTAAGAACCGAACTGTTTTCAGAAAACCTGCAAAATATTATTGCACAGATAGATGCACAAATAACTGAGGAAGAGGTAGCACAAGAACTATTCATCACATCAGGTCGAACCTGGAACCTGAGCTTTGAACAATACATACAACTGCTACGTGAAAGTGAATATGCCGCATGGACCGCTGCTTTTGGCTATCGAGCAAATCATTTCACCGTGTCGCTCAATCACCTCACTACTTTTTTTAATTTAGAAGATCTCAATAATTTCCTATTGCAACATGGCTTTGTATTAAATGACACCGCTGGGTCAATAAAAGGCACACCACAACAATATCTAGAGCAATCATCAACCATGGCAGCTCCCGTAAATTTAGAGTTTGATCATTCCACCCATGTCATTCCAGGCTGTTTTTATGAATTTGCCAAGCGTTACCCATTACCTGAAACAGGGCGTTTATACCAAGGTTTTATTACGGCTTCAGCAGATAAGATTTTTGAGAGTACTAATAATTAATAAATGAAATATTACTTTATTATCTGCTTGACTCTAACATTGTGTTATCCTTTAAAGTGCTCCTTATGGAATCAAACGGTCATATTTAGATGTATAAAATAAAACAATTTGCCAATATGGTTGGTGTCAGTGTCAGGATGTTACATCATTATGACAAGATTGGGCTGTTAGTTCCTGAAAATATTAATCAATTTAATGGCTATCGATATTACGGGACTAAAAACCTGGAAACCATACAACAGCTGCTGTTTTTTAAAGAACTGGATTTTTCACTTAAGGAAATAAAAGACATGATTAACGATGTATCTTTTAATAAACTTGAAGCGTTAACCATGCAGAGAAACCTGTTAACCATGCAAAAAGATCGGTTGGAAAAAATGGTGGATTTTATTGATACGTTATTAAGCACAGGAGAAACAGATATGAGTAAACAAATGAAACAAGTGTTGAACCAAGATGATTTTAACAAACAGAAACTTGAGTATGCAAAAGAAGCTAAAGATAAATGGGGTAAAACCAACAGCTATAAACAGTCACAAAAACGCATGGCAAAGTACAGTAAAGATGACATTGCCAACTTAAATACTCAACAGGAAAAGATTTATCAGGACATTGCAAGTTTAATGTCATTGGGTATTGAGGATGAAAAGGTGCAGAAAAAAATCCATCAGGCTCGTTTATTTATCAGTGATAACTGGTATGATTGCAGCTTGCAACAATTTGCAGCTCTGGGTGAGATGTATATTGCCGATCAACGATTTAAAGATAATATTGATAAACATGGTGAAGGGTTAGCTGAATTTATTAATAAAGCCATTGTGATTTATACTGCACCTTAAAAAAATTTCAATTTTATGCAAGACAATGCATAGATTATTGTTCTTCTACGTTTTCAACGCAGAAGAACAATAATGAAAATCCGCCTAGTTATATCCCTATTAATAATATCGTCTCTGTCAATGGCACAGGAAAATAAGCCAGAAAATACACCAGAAAATAAGCCTAGATCAAATATACTCAAAGATTTCTTCCACATTACTGATGACTCACAATCAGATTATCCCATCAAAGATATTTTACAGGGTTGTCCTAGAGTTGATTGTATTCCGTCAATTGATAACCCAGAATTTATGCCTGCAACTGAAGTGGATTTTTTAAAAGATCACGACTTAATTATCGCCATAACCATTGATAAACAAACACGCGTCTATCCAACAACAACCCTGCAACAGCATGAAATTGTCAACGATCAGATTGGTGACATACCTTTTGCTGTAACCTATTGTCCATTATGTGGAACGGGTGATATTTTTTCACGTAAAGTTAAAGGAGAAGTGGTTGAGTTTGGTGTTTCTGGGGTTTTACATGGTAGTGATTTGGTTATGTATGACAGAAAGAACAACAACTTATGGCAGCAATTAACAGGCAAATCATTTGCTGGTCCTGATCGCGGTTATCAACTGGAAACTCTGCCACTGGTAATGACAGACTGGAAAACCTGGTTAGATAAGCATCCAGATTCAATGGTACTTTCAAACAGTAAAGATAAGATCAACGACCATTATGAAAAGTATCGAAACAGTGATAAAATCATGTATGGTGGTGTCACAGATCCAAGACTAAATCCAAAAAGAGTGATCTATGGAGTGACAATTGATGATCAGGCCATTGCGCTGGATTTTGAGATGATCAAGAGTAAAAATGAACAGATTCTTAAAGCAGCCGATACAGAACTACTGATACAGTATAAACAGGATGGTACGGTCATTGTTATGAATGATGCCACAAAAAAAGTCTACCCAACCCGCAGAGCCTACTGGTTTGCATGGTATACTTTTAACCCAAATACACTGTTGTTTAAATAGAGAGAAAAGAACATGAAAAATATACTGTTAACAATTTTATTAGCCAGTTTTAGCATCCTGGCAGAAGTACCTAATGATGCCAATGACGTTAAGCCACTGCTACCAGGTATGCAAATCCCTGATATACATGTTTTAAATGTTAAAGGTGAAGAGGTTACAATCACCGCCAAAAACCTGACAAAACCTTTTGTAATCACCTTTTATCGCGGTGGCTGGTGTCCTTACTGCAATGCTCAATTAGCACAGATGCGCAATGCCGAGAAAGAACTGCTTGATTTAGGCTATGACGTCTATTTTATCAGCCCGGATCAACCAGAATATTTAATAGAAAGCTTAAAAGACAAAGAACTTAAAAAAGACATCAGCTATACACTTTTATCAGATCCCACCATGCAGGTCAGCCAAGACTTTGGCATCGCTTTTAAAGTCGATGATAAAACTGTTGAAAGATATAAAAAGTGGAATATAGATTTAGAAAAAGCCTCAGGTCATGACCATCATTACTTGCCAGCACCTTCTACTTATTTAGTTGGTAACAAAGGCATAGTTCAGTTCCAATATACCAATCCCAATTACAAGGTCAGATTAGACCCAGAGTTGTTAGTTGCGGCGGCTAAAAGTTATCTAAAAATCAAAGGTAAAAGCGTAAAATAATTAATTTTTAGATGTGGTGCCTTGCGGCTTGTAAAGCACCATATCCAACAAAAAATATTTTGCTAATAAAGTATACAGCATAAAAATATTTGTAAAATTACAAAGTGATGGTGCAGTGTCGCTTATGAAGATTGAATTAGTGGCCACATTAAAACGTCAATCCATCAAAATATTGTTAAACGCCATCACATGAGCAGGGACAAACAGTGGCACAAAAATAGTTGGAATGATAACGTGTCATCGGATCGATCATAGTCATTTCCTAAAGTCCCCATTCAAAACCAACGGTTATTCTGTCTGTATTTTTAAATTGCCCAAATAGCCCCGTTTTATTACCATAGAAAACATCTGTTCCAATCCAAGCTTTCACATTGCTTGTTAACATATAATTGACACTCACTTGTATTGAACCATCATCTTTATCCAAACCATGTAGCTCCAGAACCTCCAGTTCCCATGTTTCATTTTGAAAGGTCTGTTTATATAAGAAAGACAGGATGTGGTTGTCCTGTGAACGGATAACATGATTATCATAGTCAAATAAGTGACTGTAAAACCATTGGATACTTATCAGGGTGTCATCTAAGCCTTGCCAGTCAAGACCTATAACCGAGGATAAATCGGCAGATTTGGTTATGCCAGACTGATTAAGATCAGTACTCAAATTAAAAGTATCGGTGCTGTAGCCAACTTCTGTTCTCAGGGTGAAATCACCAAAGGCATTGCTGGCACTGGCCCCAATCAGGTGGCTGCGCTCATATTCAGAATCAATAATAAGCCCTTGTTCAATGACGTTTTGATATAAGACAGGGGAATCCAGATAATGGTACATGTAGTTAAAAGTAAGATCCCAGCCAGAATAGAATGTCGAGTAACGCAAGCCAAAATCACTGTCGCTAAAAATAGAAGAAGGTTTTCGCCGATTAAACGCAGTTAAAATTTGACCATCAGCTAACTGCGGAACCAGTAAGGAGCTGCTTAATTCATAGCTTGTATTGGCTTGTGCCAATTCATTGTAAGAGGAGTCAGGAATCCACAACAACTGTAAACTGCCAGCCTCTTTGATGGGAAGTTCAACATTAAGCATCCATAAAGGAATGCGGGAATTTGCAAAATCACCAAGAATAAACTCTCTAAAACTTTGCGGATTAACCACATCCAAGACCTTTAAACCATCCGCTTGACCCCAAACGACCTGCTGTTTGCCAATTCGCCAAAAGGCTCCAAAAGCTTCAGTATCCACATACCATTCTCTTATGGAAACATCACCATCAGAACCTGATAGAAGAGCGTGATTAATACTGCTGAAGTTTTTAGTATTATCTGTTAGTGAGCCAAGTTTATCCATGCCATCCCACCGAACACGACCAATGATGGTCATATCCAGATTGTCAGAGAGGGAAAGATTCCATTCTGGTTCAAATAGTACTTCAAATTTTTGACCATTGGCACGGTCATCTATAGCCCATTCCTGTTTTAAAACTGCCGAAAATTCAGCCTCAGAGACTTGCATATACATAAGCAAGCCAGCCAAGAGGACAGACAGAAAAAAATATTTTTTCATGTTATTTCCCCAGTTTCATGGCGCGTTTTGTAAACAAACTATCTTTAACTGCTGTTTTATAATCGACATTGCTGAAGACAAACTCAGTGTGGTGACCTGTTTGGTGATTGTCGATATTAAATTTATGTCGGGTGATAATACCATCAACAGTTTTGATATCAGAAACATGCAGAGTTTTGAGTAATTCTCCTTTTGGATCCCAATAAATTGCCTTGATGATTATCCATTGTTTGGTATCAACCCATAATTCTGTATGCCCATAGCCTAACTCTTTAACGATAGCATCATTTTTTGCAGTTGCTCTTATTAAGATGGTCTCAATAGAGTCAACTTCATCGAGCTTAAGGGTTTTGAAGTTATAATCCTTGAGTTCTAATCTGCCCTCCAGTTTTATGTCTTCATAAGTAAAATCAGTACCAAGAAAATAGTCACCTCGATCGGAGGCTGAGATTCTTCTTACCTTTCTGAGTGCAGGTAAATAAAGCCATTGATCATCATCCTTGTTGACATCAGGATAATCAAAAGTTAAAAAAGAAGTCCCTTTTATATTAGATGGTTTTTTATAGAAAATAATGGTTCTTTTTTCATCACCGTAATACTTTCTATAAGCCATGGTTTCACGCACCCTGGTTTTACCACGTTTATCGGTTAGACGCATAGTGAGGTTGCGACTGACAAAATCACCATCATCAATCAGATTGATTTTTTCAACAACTTCTAAAGCATTCGGCAAGTCCTGAGCATTAGCTTTTTGGTTTAATAACAAAGCACTTGTGACAATTAGTAGCATTAATACAGAAGCAAAAATAGTTTTTCTACCTGATGAGTGCGTTTTTTTTCTTGCAACACCAGTAATAAATTGTGGTTTAAATACATTGATTAAGGCTGGTAACAGACTCATACTGGCAAAAAAGCTGGTGGTCACAGAAATAACCACTATTGTGCCAAAGTTATTTAAAGGCACAACTTTGCTAGAAATCAAAACCCCAAAACCACAGGCAATAGCAATATAATTGAAAAATAACGCTCGCCCAGTAGAGGGGTAGAGTTTCTGTAAGGCCGCTATCATATCACCATGATGTTGTTTGTATAAACTTTGTAATCGATCAATGGTATGAATTGAAAAATCGACCCCCAGACCAATTGCTACCGAAGCAAACATTGAAGTGCCAATACCCAGATCTATATTTAAAAACACCATGGCACTGTATACAAATAATATTGAACTGGCAACAGGAATAATGGCAAAGAGACCAGCCAGCATTGAGCGAAACAACAGGGCAGAAACAGTCCAGACTAATAACATAGAAATAAGCATGCCTACAAAGTGGCTTTCACCCAAATCTTTAATCCAGTGGTAATTAACTGTCACCCTGCCACTTAAAGAAGCCTTGATATTTTCGTTATTAAAATTATTCTGTATATAAGTTTGTAGTTGTTCAACCACTTCGTTTATGTCGACAAAACTGCCCTTATTGAGTGTTAAACGCATGTTTGCAATACGATAGTCATAGTCAATCTCTTCTTCAAAATCGGTGGGATCGGATGAGGCCGAATAAATCAAAAAATATTGGGCAAGCAAATCACGGTCTTGTGGTAACGCATAAGCCTCTTTCGCTCCACCATTTAAAACTCGATTCATTTGTTTGATATAATCGACAATCGAAGTTGCACCATTGACATTATTTATAGTGAGAGCATAGTCTTGTAGTGCTTGCATTTTCTTCAGATAATCAGGGTTAAACAAGCCCTCTGATTTTGTTGTTTCAATAACAATATCTATATTATTGGTGCCATTAAAATGCGAGTTTATGGCTTTGTCAGCCTGATATAAGGGTTCACTGTGATGAAAAGTTTCAATACGGTCTTGATTAACCCTTAAATGACTGGCTGCAAAAAGCCCTGTGAGTATTACAAGTACAAATGCTGCGATGACCCATCTGGATTTTTTGATGGTTACACCACCCAAAAGAACCATAATTTTTGAAAAAGCATCTAGTTTTTTGTTTTTACTTAAGGCAATCATATGTTTACTGGCACTGGGTTTAATAATTGTCATTGCTGCAGGTAAAAATACCAGTGAATACAACCAGGCAATGGCTACACCGATAGCTGTATATAAACCAAAATACTTAAAAGGAGGCATATAAGCAGCAAAATAAAGCCCAATAAACCCAGCCATGGTAGTTAGAGTCGTCAATGTAATAGGGCGCCACATTTCCACTAAAGTTTTTACAATTAATCCTTTTTTGTCAGCATGTGGATCTTTGGCATGCAGCTCAAAGTAATGGCTGTAAATGTGTATTGAATCTGCAACAGAAATACCAATCAGGATTACTGGTAAAGCATTGGTAATCACAAAAAAGGCTACACCATTAAGCGCCATAATACTCAAGGTCATCAATACTGATGCCGCAATAATGACATTGGATAATATGCCTGGACTCACTCGTCTAAAAGCAAACAGAATAATCAGAGTAATAATTATACCTGCCAGTGGATTTAACCGCTGTGCATCTGCATCAATATAACTACCAAGATAGCCAGAAATAGCGCCTTCACCTGCCACATGTATTTCATCCTGATTTTCTGTTTTTTTCTGTTTTTTTATGACAGCTATCAACTGTAATATTTGCTGATATGTTTCTTCAACCTGGTTTTCATCCACTAACTCAGCGACAATCAAGGTTGCCTGCTTGTCTTTAGCGACCATATTACCCATATACAGAGGGAAGTCTGAAACCTTCTTCCAAACATTATCAGCCTGAAATTGAGTCAAAGGTGGCACCTCAAAGAAAAGTTCAACCTCCATACCATCCTCAGACCCCGTTATATTATTCTCTGTTGCAAGGCTGATAACACGATCTGAGTTAATATTTTTAAGAGCAGATACTTGTTCGGTCAACTGACTAACTAATTGTAATGATTGCGGATTAAAAACCCCGTTTTCTGATTTATTGATTACCGCAATAACAATGGGGTCACTTAAACCAAATTGCGCTTTGACCTTTTCTCTATATAAAAGTGCTGGATTATCTGCTGCCAGAAAAGCATCCGATCGTGTGTCCTTGTAGAGTTGTGGTAATGCGGTAAATAATATCAGCATCATCAATATACTGAAAAAAACCAGCTTCTTTGGATTGTTTACAATAAAATTTGCCATACTTCGTATTAACGAAGATTCGTTTTGTTGTTTCATAATACACCTCATGTATATACATGTTTATGTTTAAAATTGTTAATGCAATAAACCGTAAGATGGGTCTTGCCCATCACCTATCGGTACTATTTTGGTAATAAAATTCAAGCTCATTTCAATGATGGGCGGGGCCCATCTTACGTTTAGTTAATGTGACACACTATAAATATAAGCTTTATCAAAATGCATTTCATGTATATACATATATATGAAATGCATTTACTTACCATTATTTATGTCGATAACTTTTTGACAATAACTTTTGAAAGCCCCAATATTTTCATACTGTCTTTTTCGCCTATCCTTTGTTGCAACTCTTCTTGTGTCTTATTCCATAAGGGCAGAGCCTGCGAATAAAGTTTCTTACCCTTTGCGGACAATGCAATAATTTTTACTCTTTTATCATCAGCATCCAGAGAAAGTGTCAGTAGTTCATCACGAAATAACGGTTTTAGGTTTCTACTGAGCGTAGTTTGATCAAGCACCAAAATCCTCTGTAGATCCTTATTAGTGGTTTTTTGACAATAATGAATAGCCCGCAATAGAGAAAACTGTCCCACTTTCAAACCCACAGCAGCAAGTCTGTCCTCATAAAACTGATTGATCAGTCTACAGGTTTTGCGCATAGCTAAGTTGTAACAGGGTTCTATTTGATTGTTCATGACTCAATCATATGTATATACATGTTTATTGTCAAGAATTAATGAATAAAAAAGATTATTCATTGAATAATCGTTGTTATCATCAATGCAATAATGAGCCACATGACTAGCCGCAGTTTAGCTTTTATTTTTGAATGAGTTTAACTCATCAAAAATTCTTTCCAGAAGAACTTTTCTTAAATAGATGTGTAATCAGTAACCAGAATCCTCAGGATATTTTGCCATGACAGCATGTATTGGAATTAAATCAACATAAATCAGACAAGTCAGTAATGCCTGACACTTGTAGCGAGATTTTCACTAAATTTGACAGGATTGACTTTAAACATTAATGCTGATTATCTCGTAGGAAAACGGCTGTTCATGTGCCTGTTCTACCTATCAATTATTTCTCAATAAACGATTGAAAATGAGCATGCATTTGTCTTTCTGTTTTTACTTTACTTAACAAGTCATCAATCGCATTTTGACTGGCACGTTCGTTTGTTTTAAATTTATTTGATTGTGCAATTCGATAATGTAAATCGGCTATTAAAATACTCTGCTGTAAAGATGTTAATGAATATCCATCTGCACATATGCCAAATAGGTTTTTGAAAAAATTCTTCAATCTAGACCAGAAACTTTGTTTCTTAAATAGACATTGCGCCTTGAATGGTTGTGTAGGCCTGTTAGTGTCTGTTTTACCAGCTAGTAAGTCATCAAATAAGTTCTTTGGGGCTGCCTGTACGCGTTTGCTAGGTAAGCATTTACGATCTATATTTTTCCAATCAAGCAGCATAGCCAAAAGTGAAGTGTGATCAAAAGGTTGTTTAGGATTGCTACTCCATGGATCGTCATTTGCTCTTATACAAGTTTTTGGTAGAATGTACGGAGACACAAAAGGAGCAGGAACGCGTACACCATAACGGTTGAAATGAAACCCTGATTTACTTTGCAGGCTTTTTTTATCTGGGGGAACAGCGTTCCAACTTGGAGGAACATGGTCAGGACAACCACCATGTTCATCATAATTTACAATAAGTAAAATCTTATCAAAATATTGACTGTTGACTACTGAGTTAACTATTTTTTGTAAAAAATGATCACCCGCACAGACGTTTGCTGGAGGGTGTTCGCTTGTGGCATTATTACCTTCTTCGGCCACAAAACTTGGTTCAATAAAAGAATAAGCTGGTAAGGTACATTTATCTGGGTTGTTACAAGCATCAATAAAATCATCAACATGCTGGAAATGGTCATCTAATTCCAAATCCCATAATTGACACATCTGTAATCGAGTTAAAGAAGGGATGATTTTACTGGACTTATAGACTTTCCAAGATTCATTAGCCTCTTCAAAAACATTAAAAATGGTTTTGCTGTTATAGGGTGAATAAGGAGAATTATTGACATTTCCTTCCGAAGTACCTGCATGCATAAACGCTCTGTTAGGCCAGGTTTGAGTTGGGCAAGAGGCATGATAATTGTCCGAAACCGCATATTGTTGAGCCACACCGCTTAATACTGTCAGGTTTTGAGGTGTATAAGACTGCATAATTTGCGAGGCAATTTTTTCATTTGAACATTTGGCCGTGCGATAATCAGCAAGAAACCCTTGCATACTTGGTATGGTGCCTTCTTTAGGTAACCAATTACAATGAGATTTATCAATTTCTAGTCCAAATAATTGTTTGTTCATGTGTTTAAAGCTTTCATTGGGGTCTGGGTTTGGGACACGAAAATGACCTTTTCCTTTGGTGGCTTTTATTTCTGAACTAGGGACATTAAGGTATAGGGGGTTTGAATAGCCTGTACCTGTAAGCCCCTTATATTTTTCAGGAGTGCCAGCAGGAAGAAAGTGTTGTGGTTGTTTGGTTTCATATAGCCAGCCCAAGAGATTGTCCAAGGATCGGTTTTCCATCATTAGTATGACAACATGATCTATTTTTTTTTGAATATTGGATTGCATAGTGTGAGTCCTTAATTAGTGATAAAGGTATAGACCAAAAAATCAAGAAAGACAGCATCATTCTAAAAATTTAATGATCTGCTTATTATTCTAGCATTAATATGGCTTGTAATGGTTATGTTTTATTGGAGGCATTTTAAGCTGCATGAGGCATATCATTAACAAAGACTAAATCTGCTAGTGTAAGCTTTAAATCGTTAATGACATCATCAACATGCTCTAAACCAACTGAAATACCCTCGAGATATGTGGAGATATTTGCGACAGGCATCTAGGTATTGGTGATTATGTTAATTCTACTAAGCAGACTATTTTAGGATGGGTAATTGTGTTGCTTACTTTTGTTCTTTTCTGGCTTTGAAAATACTAATAAGAAATACTAACAAGCACACATGTTACACATATTTGAATGATACAAGTATCATATATATTAAACACAGATGACATATATTTAATTCGATCTACAATCTTGTCTTAAATCAAAAAAAGAGGCTCATTTGAAAAAAAACGTAATTTCTTAAGGCTATAGTTCACATGCCTGTCCTTCTTAATCTTATTCGAGATTGCTCATATAGTTTTACGATTATATAGTGATTCTTTACCAAACTATTGCGCTGAATGGGTTTATATTTAATATCAATAGCTTATATGCATAAATATTTCTTATACTTATATAAAGCGGCCTTCAATTATTATTGTAAAAATTCGTTTAATCAATTAACATAATAGCCAACAGACTCAAAGGGGGAGGGTAGTAATGAACACTAAAAATGACCGCAAACCACGAAACTATGCTGGTGTCATGGTTTCTAGCACCTATAAAGATTTAGAAAAACACAGATCAATCTTGCTTGATGTTTTAATCAAACAACAGGTGCATGGAATTGGAATGGAACATTACGTGGTCGATGCCAGTGATGATGTCGTCTCATCATCACTAAAAATGGTAGATGATTGCAGTGCATACATAGCTTTAATCAGTCATCGTTATGGATTTATCCCTGACAATAAAGAAATTAATCCAAACCAAGTCTCCATAACCAGATTAGAGTATGAAAAAGCACAGAAGTTAAATATCCCCACATTGGTTTTTGTTATGAGCGATGAGCATGATGTAAAAAAAGCGGATGTAGAGACAAATGAAGAAAATATAAGAAAGCTTAAAGAGTTTAGTGATGATGCTAAACAAGGGCGTATCTATGTTAGTTTTGATAGTATAGATGATTTTACTAAAAAAGCAATTCATGCGGTTGCCAGCTTATCCCAGAAAATTTACGCACAAAAAACCACAAAAAGCGAAGTAATAATAACCACTAAAAAGAGCAAAGCATCCGAACTTATCCCTAAACCACCAAAACTATACGCTCAACCAGAATATTTGGGCTCACATCGCTTTATAGGCAGGCAGGCGCAACTCGATACCTTGAATGATTGGGCAAATGCAGCGGATACACATTCCATATTGTCATTTGAAGCCATAGGAGGTTCTGGCAAAAGTATATTGACTTGGGAATGGGTAAAAAACATGGCAGCTACAACCCGCACAGATTGGGCGGGTATCTTCTGGTATTCATTTTATGAAAAAGGCGGCGTGATGGCTGACTTTTGTGCGTATGCCTTGGCCTATATGACTGAACAACCACTAGGAAACTACCAGCAATTAAAAGCACCTGCTTTGAGTAAATTATTACTTGCTCAGTTAAAAGAAAAACCATGGTTAATAGTATGCGATGGTTTAGAGCGAATATTGGTTTCTTATCACCGCATGGATGCAGCACAATTGCGTGATGAAGATGCAGGTAATACCGATGCAATGGGTGATCGTGATCCTTGTTCTTGTATTCGTCCTTTTGATGATGATCTTTTACGTGCTCTGTCTCAAGTTGCGCCTTCAAAAATTCTTATAACATCCCGGTTGGTTCCCCGAGTATTATTGAATGCTGCAAATCAACCTGTCCCGGGAGTATTAAAGGAGCGTTTACCAGGACTGAAGCCTAATGATGCAGAACAATTATTTAGATCTTGTGGAGTAATAGGTGATTCTAATGCCATGCAAATTTACCTGCGGCAACATTGTGACTGTCATCCCTTAGTGACAGGAGTTTTGGCAGGATTAATAAGTTTCTATATGCCTGATAGAGGCAATTTTGATAAGTGGTCCAAGGACCCTAATGAAGGAGGTCAACTTAACCTAGCTAAACTTGATCTGGTTAAAAAACGAAACCATATCATTCAATCAGCAATTGATGATCTGGATAGTAAAAGCCAACAATTATTATCTATTTTGGCTTTACTGTCCGAAGCTGTTGATTCATCAACATTAAATGCGCTTAATCCTCATTTGCCTGATGGTACAAAGGCTGAAGAGGCGCAACAAAATGCCGAGGCCATGCAAAAATTACAGCAAACGGTGAAAAAATTGGAAGCTTATGGTTTGCTTCAATACGATCAATATAATCAAAGATATGATCTGCACCCTGTGGTACGGGGTGTGTCAGTGGGGATGCTGGC
This sequence comes from Alcanivoracaceae bacterium, assembly GCA_016763695.1. GTDB lineage: Bacteria > Pseudomonadota > Gammaproteobacteria > Xanthomonadales > Marinicellaceae > NORP309. Next base: position 4,273 of record JAESTH010000053.1, on the reverse strand, counting down.
TTTGGGGCAAAAACAAAAATATGGCCAGAAAGTGGTTGATCATTTTTCAGACAAAGCACACATACCCTATAAAGAAGCAAAAACAAAAGATGATTTAGTCGTAGGTTTAAATTTAATGAGAACCTTATTACAAATGGAGAATTATGATCAGGCATATGATGTTTTTCAAGATGATTTAGCTGGTGTTTTGAGAGATAATTTAGGCGATGATACTGAGGTATTGAATTTACTTCAGCCATTTTTTAATAAAGGTTGGAATAATATGCCGATTTCTAGTTTGCAAAAAAACAAACGTTCTTCATTGAGAAATGATACAGCAAATTCCCTGAATAATATTGCTAATTATAAGGATTCTTATTCTTTATTAAAAAAAGTACTCCAATCACAGATAGAAGACAATAATTATTTAAGTGTATCTATTGCATTGAACAATATTTCAATTAGTTTTAGCATGCAAAAAAAACTTGCTAAAGCTGTAATTTATAATAATTTAGCAATTGAGATTGTAGTGGATTTAGATAATAAGTCATGGTTGTACTGGTATAGAACTATTCGATATTTGTATTTAGTTTCTATGGGTAGTTGGACCGAATCAGAGCAATTATTTAAAGAGCAAATGAATTCATATAGAGTTGGATATAATATTAGACCAGGCAGGATAGAATTTTATAATGCTCGGCACCATTATTATAGACATACATTAACCGAAGAACATTTAAAGAAAGTAGAATTAATTGCTGGTCAACACAATCAATATGCAGTAAAGAATGATATTACAAACTTAAGAGGTGACTGGTATTACCAAAAAAAACAATACCAAAAAGCAATGGATTGTTTCAATGAAGTAATAAGACGAAAAAATGAAGTGGGTTCGAATGCCAATTATGAAGAAATAAAATTAAGTTTGGCCAAACACCAACTTAACGAACTTGTCTCACCGCATGAAGAGGCACAAAGGCTATCAAAGACAAGTGATAACTATCTGGGTTTAGCCAGATTATGGGTAGCCATTGGTGACAACAAAAAAGCAGGAAAATACGCACTTGCTGCTTACAAACAAGCTTGGTCTGATGGAGAACCTTATGTTTTTCGTTATAGTTTAAATCAGGCTACAGCAATTCTAAAAAAACTACAAGTGGCTATCCCGCAACTGGCACCTTATGATAAGTGCAAAAAAAAAATAGAATCCTGGGAGCAAGAGGTGTTTGTAGCTTTGGAGAAATTAAAAGCTGTAAAGAAAGAAGAGAAATGAAGCGCTGTGAAAATAGCCAAATAAAAAGAGCCAAGCATTTTGAGTTCTACTCAAATATTTGTCATATTCTCATAAATAAAAACTTAAACGAAATTTGGGACAGGCATCTAGGTATTGGTGATTATGTTAATTCTACTAAGCAGACTATTTTAGGATGGGTAATTGTGTTGCTTACTTTTGTTCTGGCTATGGAAAGCTGGGTTAAAGTTTTTTGGTTAATTTAATATTGAGGTTGATTTGGCAACAAAATAAGTAAAACTTTGCTGCCAAAGATAAGGCCTAAAATTAAAAAATGAATTAGATTAATGGGCCACAATTATTAATACATTCAATGACGATAGCTTCGCAGCCATAGCCACTACAATTGAAGAAATCTATGAAACAAAGCTCTATACAGCCGGGGCCGGCCATTGTAATAGGTATATAATTTTCAACTTTTTTTAGTAAGCTTGATTGAACATTGTTTGCTTTAGATAATACATAGTTTTCACTAGCTACGGATGTTGTTGTGAATACCATGAATAAAGCGATAATAATAATTTTTTTCATTATAATTTCCTCTGTGGGATTAAAAAGGTTATACAAACACTGTATATTTACGATCAAATAATTATTCTTGATCATAAATAAGACAGAAAATCATTAAATTATATTTCATGTTTTATGGCTTTGAAGATACTAATAAGAAATCCTAACAAGGACACGCGCTTTTAGAAAAGCACTAGAAAGCAGAAATCTCACTAATTTTAGATTTTTTAGACGTTTGTAGATGAAAATATTCGAGTTTTTAGTTGAATTTGATGTTGGGCTTCGTGCCACTGCGCCCACCTACATATGTCTGATACTCAAGGAAAGTTTATACAAAGAATAAAATCTTTTATTCCTTTAGTTCATGCAGCTGTAACCCGCTAACTTGTAGCGGGTAATTGAGAAGTAGCACATTTATTTAGGTAATTTCCAGAATGGTTAGAAACAAATACAGGTATTGTTACTGAGACATCTGCCTAAAAGAATTGTACCTTCAATACCACATTGGAAATTTGTGGTACAAGATCCACCATCAGTACAATATTCAGGTGCAGGAATGGGGCGAGATGTTAATTTAAACTGAGTTTGATTAGAAGCGATGCGAATTAATTCTCCTGAAAGTTCTTTGTTTGCAAAATAGGCAGCAATGGTTGGTTGTTGTACCTGGGGTTGTAGCGACTCATTATCGTTAGCACAAGTCATTGTTGAAAAGCTGATTAAAAACATTGAGATATATATTAATAAAGTCGTATTTTTTATTTTTTTCATTAGTTTTCTTATTTAGTGTGTTGGAATGATATTATGCCACATAATGCTAATTTGTACATTTATTGTGAGTATTTAAATAAATATTTTTTGAAATCAATGAGATTAGAAGATTTGATTCTCATCTAAAAAATAGAAGTAATTTGTTGTCCCTGTTTCGTAGTCATAAACCCAACAAGTAAATAATGTTGGCCTTACAAAACTTCTGTATCTGTGCCTGTACATTAGTAGTTAGTAGCAGGGGTTGGGTAAAAAACAGGGGTTTTAATATAAGTATTAAGACTAACCGTATGCTTCCCCAGACATGACTGCCAGAATAGTTCAATGGTTCTTTTTTGTCAATATTATTGATGTAGAAGTTGAAGGCATATGATTTATTAACAAGTAGCTTGCGACAATCAACCACATAAAAACAGAGAAACAAAAGTTTTTAATCAAATTTGCCTTTCAGCTACCATTCCACGCATTTCCCCATATTTTAAAACGATGCTTGAAAATAAACTATTCATAAATCATAATTAATAATTCATCATTCATAATCCATCCTATATAATTCATTGTTCATTACTAATAACTCATAATTACATTGATAAGCACGCACAAACTACTCGCCAACCTCAACGAAGCCCAAAGCGCAGCAGTCACAACTGACGCACAACATTCACTGGTATTGGCAGGTGCAGGCAGTGGTAAAACACGAGTGCTGGTTTATCGCATCGCCTGGTTACTGGCGGCAGAAGGGATTTCGCCTTATGCAATATTGGCGGTTACTTTTACCAATAAAGCTGCGGCAGAAATGCGCAATCGTGTGGCGGAATTGTTGGATAGGCCAGCAACAGGCATGTGGATTGGCACTTTTCACTCCATTGCCCTGCGCCTGTTGACCATGCATCACAAAGAAGCGGGCTTGCCTAAAAATTTCCAAATACTAGATTCAGAAGATCAATATAGATTGATTAGGCGGGTTATTGCAGATCTAGAGCTGGATGAAAAACAGTGGATTCCACGCACTGTCCAGGGCTATATTAACGGCAAGAAAAATGAAGGCATACGAGCAGCAGAAATTGATGACTTTGGTGATGATAATTCATCCACACTTATTCAGATTTATCAGCGTTATGATGATCATTGTAACCGTGGTGGGCTGGTTGACTTTGCAGAAATGCTGCTACGCACGCATCAACTGTTATTAAATAATTCACCCTTGTTAGAACATTATCAAGGCCGTTTTGGTGCTATTTTGGTCGATGAGTTTCAGGACACTAATGACATACAGTCAGCCTTTATTCGATTGCTGGCAGGTACAAAAAATAAAATAATGGTGGTTGGTGATGATGACCAATCTATTTATGCTTGGCGTGGAGCCAAGATTGATCATATCATTGGTTTTAAAGATTTGTTCCCCAATGTTATTCAATATAAGTTAGAACAAAATTACCGCTCAACACAAAATATTCTGGAAGCAGCCAATGCCATTATTAAAAACAATGCCAAAAGGTTAGGTAAAGAATTATGGTCACACCAAGCAGGTGGCGAACTGATTCAGTATTATGGAGCCTATTCAGAATATGATGAAGCGGCTTATGTAGCGGAAGAAATAGAAAATCTCATTGATTCAGGCATAGACGGTGACCAGATAGCCATACTGTATCGCTCCAATGCACAATCAAGATTATTGGAGGAAAATCTGCTCAAGCATAATATTGCCTACAAAGTTTATGGTGGTTT
>JAESTH010000204.1 GCA_016763695.1 Alcanivoracaceae bacterium | reverse complement strand
CTTTGAAAAGGTTTAGAAAATAGTAATTTCATACCATTCGTATACATCCTGGCGTTACCCCACATTCTTTTACCATCTTTTCTAACAATGGTTATGTGAAAATTTTTTATTGATTTCAATACCCTGTCAAATTTTTGCACTATTCTTGACAGCAGTGCAGTAAAAAATATTATAACAACCGTCGCAATAAGAATATTATCCATAGCAGCTCTATATTAAGAAGTACCGTAAATTATCTTCTTTCACATGGAAAATATCAACAGTTTGCCTAATCCATTCGTAAAATTACTGGATTCTTTGATGACTTTTTTGCTAAAAAAGAGGATAATGCACAATGAATTTTCAGATGATCTGGTCATCTAAAAGATTAGACATCTAAACAAAAATAACCAATGGAGTTTATTCATGAGCAACTCATTCAATACCGCTACTGCACTATCGTGTAATGGCAAAAAATATAACATTCACAGCTTAGTAGAACTAAGTAAAAAGCATGATATCAGTCGCTTACCCTACAGCTTGAAAATATTATTAGAAAATTTATTGCGCCACGAAGATGGCGTTGATGTAACATCAGATGATATTGAAGCCTTATGTAACTGGGATGCCAAGGCCTTACCATCTACAGAAATTGCTTTCACACCATCAAGAGTCGTTTTACAGGATTTTACTGGTGTACCTGCAGTGGTAGATCTCGCTGCCATGCGTGATGCCATGAATAAATTAGGTGGTGATGTACAAAAAATCAACCCGCTATCACCAGCAGAGCTTGTTATTGACCATTCGGTTCAGGTTGACAAATATGGTAGCCACAGTGCTGAAGCAGCTAATGAAGATATAGAATATCAAAGAAATATGGAACGTTATGCTTTCCTGAAATGGGGACAAACTGCTTTTGATTCATTTAAAGTCGTCCCTCCTGGCAATGGAATTGTGCATCAGGTTAATCTTGAAAAACTGGCACGAGTGACATTTGGTGCCGAAAAAGATGGTGTATTACAGGCATATCCAGATACAGTTGTGGGTACTGACTCGCATACCACTATGATCAATGGGATTGGAGTGCTGGGTTGGGGTGTTGGCGGTATCGAAGCAGAAGCGGCAATGCTGGGGCAAGCCATATCAATGCTCATCCCGCAAGTGGTTGGATTTAAATTAACTGGTAAACTACCAGAGGGCACAACAGCCACAGATTTGGTTTTAACTATTGTGGAAATGTTAAGAGCCCATGGCGTTGTTGGTAAATTTGTCGAATTTTATGGTGAGGGGCTTCAGCACTTACCATTAGCCGACAGAGCAACCATTGCCAATATGGCACCAGAGTATGGTGCAACTTGTGGTATTTTCCCAGTTGATAAAGAGGCCATTAGGTATTTGCAACTCTCAGGAAGAAATGATGATGAAATTGCTCTGGTTGAAGCCTATGCTAAAGCGCAGGATATGTGGCATACTGTAGATTCTGTCGATGCAGAATATTCTTCTACTTTAGCACTGGACATGGATACCGTGGTACCAAGTATTTCTGGCCCTAAACGCCCACAGGATAGAATTGCATTGGTCGATGCAAAAGCCAAATACCAAACACTGTTTGCAGATATGGAAAAAGGCAGAGATAAAAAATCAATTGCCATCTCTAGCGAACAGGGAGACTTTGATTTTAAAGATGGTGATATAGTTGTTGCTGCCATCACGTCATGTACCAACACCTCTAATCCAGCTGTTATGATTGGTGCAGGAATCCTGGCCAAAAATGCCGCAGAGAAAGGCCTGCAAGTGAAACCCTGGGTTAAAACATCTCTAGCACCTGGTTCACGAGTGGTTACCCAGTATCTGAAAAGTGCAGGTGTACTTGATGATTTAGAAAAATTAAATTTCTATGTGGTCGGCTACGGCTGTACCACCTGTATCGGAAACTCAGGCCCATTAGATCCTGCTATTTCCAAGGCCATACAAGACAATGATTTAGTTGCTACATCAGTCTTATCTGGCAACCGTAACTTTGAAGGCCGTATTCATGCTGATATTAAAATGAACTTTTTAGCATCTCCACCATTAGTGGTCGCATACGCGATTGCTGGCACCATAGATTTTGATTTATACAATGACTCATTGGGTGATGATCCAGATGGCAACCCTGTTTACCTGAAAGATATCTGGCCCAGCAGCCATGAAGTGGCTCAAGCTATAGAACAAAATATCAACGCAGACATGTTTGCTAAAGGTTATGAGCGAATATTTACTGGTGATGAAAAATGGCAAGCTGTCAAAACTTCAGAATCTGAAATATTCGAATGGCAGGACGATTCAACCTATATCAAGAATCCTCCATACTTTGAAGGCATGACTCTTGATGTCGGTACAATTGATGACATCAGTGGCGCCAGAGTACTAGCTAAATTGGGCGACAGTGTTACAACCGACCATATTTCTCCTGCTGGTGCGATTGCGGTAGATTCACCTGCTGGCGTTTATCTAAAAGAAAAAGGAATTGAAAGGCAAAATTTCAACTCATACGGTTCAAGACGTGGCAATCACGAAGTCATGATGCGAGGCACTTTTGCCAATATTCGATTGCGTAATCAACTGGCTCCAGGTACAGAAGGTGGCTGGACTAGGCATCAACCAAGCGATGAACAAATGTCAATATTCGATGCCTCTGCCAAATACTTACAGGAAGACACTCCTTTGGTCATTATTGCTGGCAAAGAGTATGGTACAGGGTCATCACGCGATTGGGCAGCCAAGGGCACACTATTACTGGGTGTAAAAGCGGTCATTGTAGAAAGTTACGAAAGAATCCATCGATCCAACCTTGTTGGCATGGGCGTCTTACCATTACAGTTTAAGGACGGTGAAAGTGCTGAGTCACTTGGTCTAACAGGCCATGAAACTTATGCCATCTCTGGTCTGGATAATGGTGATTCTAAAACAGCACATGTAGTCGCCACTACAAATGATGGCGAAAGCACAGAGTTTGATGTATTAGTTAGAATTGATACACCAAAAGAAATTGAGTACATGCGCCATGGTGGTATTTTACAATATGTATTAAGGCAACTTGCTTAAAAACACATAATATCTAACTAGGAGCTTGTCCGAGAATAGGAACCGTAGCGAAGGAAAGCTGAATTGAGGGCTATTTATTGATGATTTGTGGTGAATAGCACGGCTATTTAACAAAAATCAGCGAAAAATAGCACCAATATCAACTATTATGCAGTAGGTTTTCTATTCTCAAACAAGCTCCTAGCAATGGGCTTCGTAAATTTTACGAAGCCCAACTTGTATACCTTACTATCATCTCTACACTTACCCTATCCACAATTTTTCTGGTAATAAGTAAATATCTATCAAACAGGATTTCTGCCTGCAAAGTCACAACAGAATATATGGCTATATATATTTTTTGAAAATTCTTATCGCTATTTTAGATTGATTTTTTATTTTGTACGCTCTTATATCTTATAGAAAGTATATTTACACATTATTCACTGCGACAAAGTTTTTACAACTAACTGCAAATATTTTATCTTTCCCATTTTAAATAGATTAAATATGTGAGATCAATCACATTTTTGTAATTATATTAACAATTTTACTTGACTAAATTTATTTGTAATTTATATTACAATTATAACTTTTAGAAGTTGGCCTATTATTTGCCAATTGAAAAGTACATATTAACCTGATAACAACAAACAAAATTAGGAGAAACCACATGAAAGCCTTGTTAATTTTTATCACCTTGATAGCCAACTTAAGTATTGCTGATAACTGGTTGGATGTAAAAAAACTGACATCCGTTGGCCCAGAAAAAAATAGAAACTTTGATGTTACTGAATCAGCAATTGCAATAAACAGTAACAATAACGGTTATATGGTTGTTTGGGAAGGCAACGATTTTAGGACAGATACAGCACCAGGAGAAAATGAAATTTTTGGCCAAATTCACAACGAGGATGGATCAACGATAAGTTCTGAAACAATAAGAATAAGTTTTATGGGGGTATCATTATCTTTAAGCTATGATGGCAGAAAACCAGATATCATTTATAATCCAAATACTAATGAATATTTAGTTGTATGGTACGGTGATCACAATCAAAATGGTTTAATTGAGGGTGAATTTGAAATATTTGTGCAAAGAATTAATGCTGATAATGGTGAACTAATAGGCACATTTAAACGCATCAGCGATATGGGTCCAGTATCAAATCGTGCCTACGATGCATTTAACCCACATGTGACATACAACACACAAGATCAATTATATTTAGTGGTTTGGCATGGTGAAGAAGGCAATGCTGCCAGTCCATTGGGAAGCTTTGAAATCTATGGTCAACTATTAAACAACAATGCAATTGAAGTGGGTGACAATGATTTTAAAATATCAGATATGGGGCCTGCAAATGATCCCAATTACAATGCTTTTTCTCCAGTCGCGGCTTATAACTCAAGCAACAATGAGTTTCTCATTGCCTGGTATGGGGAAGATGAAAGAGGCGGTAGGGTTCCTGGAGAATTCGAAGTATATGCACAAAGAATTAATGCCAGTAATGGTAGTTTGATTGGGGCTGACTCTACTGCTGTCTCATTTGTTGGTTTAAATGGTGATATTGCAAGAGCAGCAAAATTCCCCGATGTTACCTACAATAAAGAACAAAATGAATACTTGATTGTCTGGTCAGCAGATGACTCTAAAGACGGTCATGTGGGCAATGAATTTGAGATATATGGACAGATTCTTGATGCAAATGCGCAGGAAATTGGTAAAAACGATTTTTTAATCTCAGAAATGGGAATAATAGGCTTAAATAGCTTTGATGCTTTTCGCCCTAAAGTTGAGTACCTGTCCGCATCTGGGCAATATGTGACAGTATGGCGAGGTGATGATAATATTGATGGTGAGTTTGAAATTTACACACAAAGATTAAATGCAACCAATCAGGTAAGAATCGGTAAAAGTTCAGAACGTTTATCCCATGCTGGTATAGAAAACAGTCTTATTTATGATGCTCGCAGGGCTGATATAGCAGTCAATGCCAGTAATTCTGATGTCATTGTTATTTGGGAACAGGAAGATGAAACCACAACCCAGGTCGAAGGAGAGTTTGAAGTATTTTCTCGTAAACTACAGACATCTAATTTTCTGGTCAATAGCACCATGACAGGGTCCTGGTTTGATGTTAATCGCGATGGTGAAGGCTATATTGTCGAAATATTACCTAATAATGATGTATTGGTCACCTGGTTTACCTATTTACCTGATCAGGCAGAACAAGCCTGGATACTGGGTACTGGCACAATCAAAAATAACAAGATAACATTAACGTTAATGCAGACCACTACTGGTGGTACTTTTGGGCCAAATTTCGACTCCAACACTATCCAAAATATCCCATGGGGAGAGTTATCACTAGAATTTGACAGCTGTAACTCAGCAATTGTCAATTATAACTCAAGCAACCTGGCTTATGGTTATGGAGATTATAATCTGAGCAGGCTTACAAATTTAAGCGGCCTAGATTGTAACGCACCAAGCCAAAATAATGACCGACTAAACGGCTTGACTGCTGCTTGGTTCGATCCATCACATAATGGTGAAGGCTGGTTTTTAGAGTATTTAGGCAATAGTACTGTACTGATGTACTGGTTCACATATGATGATATTGGACAACAAAAATGGTTTATCAGCGTTGGACAAGTAAACGATCAGGATATCATCACTTTTAACGATACAACCATAACAAATGGCACATCGTTTGGTACACAATTCAATGCCGCGGATATCAATCGTCTGCCATGGGGAAACGTAGAAATGATCATTAATAACTGTCAATCTATTACTGTTAATTACAATTCAAGCTTAGCTGTCTATGGGCAGGGACAACTGGAGGCCATTCCATTAACCAGTATAGCAGGGATAGAGTGTATTTTATAAATATAAAATAAAACACAATAGTTACACAATGAATAGCGCCTGATTTTTACTGAATAACAAATCAGGCGTTATCATAAAAAGTAGTTATGTATCAACTCCACTTCTTTCGGTTTGAAACTGATAGGTAACTTGTATAACAAAGTAAATATATATGGGCACAATATGTAAAACAATTCTATTTGAACTGGTGAAATCATTGGCAAAAATACTGGCATAAGTCATGTAAAATAATACATAAATAAAGAAGACAGTAAACAGAAGGTACAAAGCTGGCAAAACAATCAGTTCTTTATTTTCCGTTTTATAATACAAAAACAACACAAAGGGTATGGAATACCACAGTAAATTCCAGTTTTTACTGAAAAATAAGGCCTCAATCCATGCCGAAGTCGTATCCACAAATGACAGAGTATAAGTGCCCAGTGCTGGTATCTTTATTAAATTTGGGGACAGGATGACTTTTCCAAAAGGTAGATCAAGGCTAAACCCTCCAAATAGGTACCAAATAACACTAACTGAGAACAGTATTAAATAAATCCATTTTCTTCTAGTTTCATTCCTAAGACACAACAATAGAACCACAATAAAAATAGATAACCATATCCATGACTCTAATTTAAACATGACTGTTGAGAAAATAAAGATTAATACAATAATAAATCTGGAAACACTTGGCCGTGATAAAAAATGTTGAGCGTTAAAAAGACTAATAGTCAAAAACGCTGCTATCCATATATCGGCATAACCAGCCAATGTCACATGTACATTGACAAAAGGAATAGAACTCAAAACAAAAACAGCGATTAAGGCATAATTTCGATTAGAAAACAATTTGATATTACCATAAAAAGCCAATAAAAAAGCAATAAACATAGCTGGATATATAGCATTTAAAGCGGTTTCATTCCAGCCATAAAAACCTGAGTTAAACACATATAGTAAAGGTAATGCATCAGGATAATGTGCTGTTGGGTTAGTGAAGTTTTCTTCAGATAGCAGCCAGTTGGCTCTATCAACCAACACCTCAACCAGGCCATGATAATACCAAATTTTCGCCTTGGCAATCCAGCCATTCCACGCATCCCATGGAGTCAGTGGTAACGACTGATTTTGCTCAAAAATATAGTAAAGATGCAAAAGAATAATAATGAAAATCAGAATGAAATATTTATTCGACAGTAATGACAGATTAAGTTTAAATTTAAGCAAACCATCTAATTTCATTTTATATAAATAATAAATAATAGAACATATTGCAAGCACTGCAATGATACTAAAAAGAATACTTTGCGGTATGATGAAAGCAAAAAATTGAATGGCATTGTTCATCAATACAATAAAAAACACACCTATAAAGAAACTTTCTCCAACAATCTTTTGCCAATTATACTCCCTTACATCTTGTCTGATGGCATGATGAAACAACAGGCCACAGCCCAGATATACTATAAAAAGAAATAATATGTTAATCAATTGATCACCTTCATAATTGAAAAATTAATTCCTTGCGCAATCTCCTTAACCTTTATATTAGAATCATTCAGTTGCAATCGACCCGATGATGGTTTTTGTGGATTATTAGCCACATCGTAACTCAATATATAGTCACCTGCTGCAACTTTAGTTTTGGCATTTTCTTCAAGTTTCTTATCCAGAAAGCTACTGTTAACAGGAAGCATATGATAAATCAACCTGGCTCTTTGATAACGATCCGATGATAAAATCAACACTTTGTGACTTTTAATTTTATCTTTTTTATCGTTATTTAAACCCAATAATGACTTGATTTGTAATGCCAGTTTATTTAGATCTTCATCAGGAAGCTGTTTTTCATCTGTACTATAAACTGCATTCGCCCAAACATTCTTTGCACTGCTATTGTGCAAAAACAAAATATCAAGAAACAACCAAGCAAACAGTACAAACATGATAACATTCATTTTTTTTATTTTAAAAACAAACAAAGATATAACCGTACAAAGCAACAACCAAATCAAAATAAAAATCAATGGTTGCGCATAAAAAGGTAAATACACATTCATTTTTAAGTGATTTATTGAACGGTAATTCCAGCTATCATATTTCAGCCAATAAGCAGCAAGTGTAGAAAAACTGTTTAAAATACTGCCTCCACTTAACACCGCAGAATTAATCTTCACCGTTTGCCCAGAAGCACGTGTAAGACCTAAATGCTCTTGAGGAATAATCCGTAACCCCAATTGAAAGATTTTTCCATCCCAATGAGGTGCCCTGCTTAATAAGTCCACCTGTATTTCACTATTAGCTTGCAATAACTGCATCTCATTTGGAGCACTATTTAACTTATTAACCCAAACAAACTGTACTTGATAATTTTTTGACAGCCCATCAATTGATAAACGAAGTTGAGAATAATCAGCAGCATCAAAGCTTGGGGTATTAAAGAGTATGGCCGCTTCTCCAAATTCATCCAGTTCAAATTCCAACAGGGTTTGATTGGAGATTAACTTCCCATAGATTATATTGGCTCTATTTGTTAACAAATTCTTGGTCGCACTGTGACCTGTATTATCCAATAAAAAATAGCTAACTATTAAATATAGTAAAATAAAAACAATACTGATAATCAAAATAAAACGAATATTTAACAACTTTAACACGTGGCTTTTTCTATCCTGTATTTTTTATGAATTGAATTTTAGTGTGTGCCTCTCCCTAAATTCACTTCCATCTATGAAGCATTCTACTTTTTGCTCAGGCACTACTTTAAGTTAGCCTCCATTTTATGCTATTTTGCAGCATATTTTAACTTAAGTTGAAAATTGTCAGAATTTTTATTTGATTTTTTCACTATTTTTGTGACAGACTTAAAAACTTAAGGAGTTTGTTAAAACTTTAATAGTATTAATTTATAGCTTTCTATAAAATATAAAAAACATTAACTTGTAAATAGATTGAATAGTATAAAATAAACTTAAGGGGAATTCCGGCTATGCAAGTCGAAATTAACAATCAGGACTCAATACTCTTACCTTTATTAGGCCATGTTATTTTTGGTACTGATGAAGCTTGTGATGTTATATTTGAAAACATCACTGGATCACCAAAAAAAATATGTTCTGTAATACGCGACAAAGCTTCCTGCATTTTAGAAGTATTTAATCATGAACAGGTAGTAGTCAATGACCATATAATAAAAGAACTGGCAATACTTCACCCTGGTGACATCATCCAAATAGAGAATCAACAGTTAAAAATCATTGATGAAAACACCTTACCAAAAAATTGTTCAACTCCATTTAAACTCATTGAACAGGATATCAACAATAAATTAATAACCTCCGTTTCTGGACTCAGAAGTTTCAATAGAAACAACAATGGAGAATTAGCCATAGTTGGCAGTCAAAATAGCTTTACCCACAAGCCAGTTAACGATAAGGATATACCTTTTTCTGTTTCATACATTGATGATAACTTAACGTTATTATGCAAGAAAGACAAGCACATCTTTATTAATGGCAATAAGGCCAGTTATACCATTTTAAAAAATGGTGATTATATTTCCACAGGATTTGCTAAGTATTGTGTGGAATCTCCTGGCACTTCCTCATTCTCCAAGTATAGCCCGTCACACCCAAGGAACATTCAACTTTCTGAAGAATACTTGGTAACCAATAAGGATGAACACAAAGAGTCAAATGGCTTGCAAACAAATAATAAACTGTGGTGGATAATACTGGCATCCATTTTAACAGTGATTACCACCTTTCTTATCATCCTGAAAACCCTGTAAATACCCAATGACGAACAATAAACAACTTACAGCGGATGTTCACAATATTTATGGTATTATGCCGCAGAGTTAATAAGTAATTTACAATCATTAATATCATCAGTATGATTAAGTACTTAATGGCTTTTGATTGCCTCATAAAAATATTAAAGCAGGAATTCACATATGTTAACCAATAAATTTTTTCTAATAACTCTTATCTTTATACTGCCAATTACAGCAACTGCTGATGATAAGTATTTATGGTTAGAAGACATTGATGGTGATAAATCAATGCAATGGGTTATACAAGGAAATAAATAACTGATGATAAATTAACCTCTACAAAACTTTATAAAGAACTTTATAGTCAAGCACTTACTGTACTAAACAGCAAAAGTCGTTTACCTGTGGTTACTCAACGTGGCAAATGGCTTTATAATTTCTGGCAGGATAAGCAACATCCAAGAGGTATATACAGAAAAACCACTTTGAGGCAGTTTAAAAAAGCCAATCCTAAATGGCAAACTGTTTTGGATATGGATGCATATTCGAATCAACGAGAAAAAAATTATGATTACCATGGAATGGCCTGTCTGCCTCCAAAGGGATTAGACTGCCTGGTTTTCCTATCTCCAAGTGGGGGTGATGCCATAGAAGTCAGAGAGTTTGATTTAGAGAAACATGAATTTATCGAAGGTGGCTACTCTCTACCTTTGGCTAAATCAAGAATATCATGGATAGATAAAGATACCGTATATGTAGGAACCGATTTTGGTATTGGTTCAATGACTGATTCTGGCTATCCAAGAATTATAAAACAATGGAAGCGAGGCACTCCATTAGCAGAAGCCAAAACACTCTATACAGCTGATAAAAATTCAATGTCAGCCACTGCCATGCGATTAAAGGATGGACAGTCTGAAATAGACATCATCAATGAAACGACCAGCTTTTGGTCAAGTCACAAATATCAGCTACAAGATAATAAGATAACAACATTGCAGCTACCTGCCAATGCTATTATTTCCGGAATCTATCAAGGCAAGCTGGTGGTTTCTCTGAAAAAAGACTGGGAATTTAATCATCAAAAATTCATCCAGGGTGAAATACTACTCATTGACATTGCCTTATTAAGAGGAGAAAAAGGCAGCATTGAAAGTATTATAAAACCTGATGACAAATCCATCATCGAAACAGTAGACACCAGTAAAAAAGGATTGCTCATTACGATTCTGGAAGATGTTAAAGCCAAACTGTACCGTTATCATAAGAAAAAAAATGGAAAATGGAAAATACAGAATATCCCCTTTCCTGATAACGGCGCACTGAGTGTAACCAGTGTCGATGATGAAACGGGCGATTTTTTTGTACAGTTTGAATCATTTATCACTCCTCCCAGCCTTTATCATGTGAAAAGCACAAACCTTAGGCCAGAATTAATCAAACAACAGGCAGAAAGTTTTGATGGATCAAAGTTTAAAGTTGAACAATACTTTTCCCAGTCAAATGATGGAACCAAAATACCTTACTTCGTAGTTATGAATAAAAACACAGAATTCAATGGCAATAATCCAACCCATATCTTTTCATATGGGGGTTTTAGAAACTCACTAACACCTTCATACTCTGGTAGTTATGAAGCCCTATCTGGCGCTTATGGAAAATTATGGCTAGAGCGTGGCGGAGTCTTTGTTTTAGCGAATATTCGTGGTGGTGGTGAATATGGACCCGCCTGTCATGAGGCAGCCCTTTTAAAAAATCGCCATAAGGCTTTCGAAGATTTTGAATCTGTAGCTAGAGATTTGTTTAAAAGAAAGATCACCTCAGCACAACATTTGGGTATCGAAGGACGTTCCAATGGCGGGCTATTGGTAACAGCCACCATGACCAGACATCCTGAACTTTATTCGGCTGTTGTTTGTGGTGCGCCATTGATAGACATGAAACGCTACAACAAACTTTTGGCAGGTGCCAGTTGGATGGGAGAATATGGAAATCCTGATGAAGCTGATATGTGGGAATACATAAAAACATATTCACCTTATCAGAATGTCAAATCAGACCATAAATACCCATCCATATTTTTCTATACATCGACCAGGGATGATAGAGTACACCCAGGGCATGCCCGAAAAATGGCCGCCAAACTACTAGATTTAGGCAATGATGTTGATTATTATGAAAACATAGAAGGTGGGCATCATGGCTTTAGTACCAATGAACAACTTGCGCATAGACTGGCATTATCATACAGCCATTTATGGAGTCATTTAAAATGAGAAGAATTTTTATTACTATTACATTAATCATTAACTTTAGTTTGTTTGCAGATGATTCATGGCAGGGAAAAGCCGCCCCAGGTTTTGATTTGCCCGATCAAAATGGAATATTTCATACACTTGAAGAATATAAGGGTAAATGGTTAGTCTTATATTTTTATCCAAAAGATGATACTCCTGGCTGTACCATCGAGGCAAAAAACTTTACAACTGATTACAAGGCCATTGAAAAACTTGGCGCCATCGTAGTTGGTGCTTCACTTGATGATATTGAATCACATAAACAATTTGCCGAAAAATACAGTATCCCCTATACATTACTTGCCGATAAAGATGAAATCATGGCAACTGAGTATAAAGTGGTTAAAAAAATCCCTCTGATGCATTATGCAAAAAGACAAACTTTCATTATCAATCCACAAGGTATTATCGCTAAGTTTTATGCAGATGTCTCTCCAAGTTCACACAGCACAGAGGTGATTAGTGATTTAAAAATATTACAAAAAACATATAAAAATGACTAACACACTTTCATCTTTTCAAATGAAAATGCTTTTCAAGTATATTGTCATATTTACACTGTTTCATACTCTATTCTCCTGCAGTAAATTTGGGCCAGAACAACAACTGGCCTGGGAAAAACTAGACAAAGGAGCATTACTAATTGATGTAAGAACAAAACAGGAGTTCAAAGATGGCCACCTGACAAAGGCCATTAATATTGAATATGAAAATATACCACTGTTAATCAAGGCAATTGGTATGGATAAAAGTCGTTCAGTGGTATTTTATTGCCGCTCTGGACGACGTGCTTCAGTTGCCATAAATGAGCTAAAAAAACTGGGGTATGATAATATTTACAATGCTCAGGCCCTCTCAGCAATGGAAGCTGCATTAGAGAATAAGCGACAAGTTGAGAAATAAAATGTTTAATGGTATTAAATCAATTGATCACCCTGTTATAGCCGTAGAAAATATGAGTAGCTCGGCTAAAACTTATGAAAAGCTGGGTTTTACGGTTCCACCTAGAGGCAGTCATGTTGAATGGGGCACTGGCAATTGGTGCATTATGTTTGCTGATGATTATCTCGAATTACGCGGTATTTTAAATCCTGAACGTTACACCCTAAACCTTGACAAAGTACTGGATCAGTATGGAGAAGGCCTGATGGGCATTGCTTTTGGAACAGACAGTGCCAAGAACAACTATAATGAAATGTCTAATAATGGTATAAAGCCAGAAAGACCCGTTCAGCAATTAACCCGTAATTTTGAATTATCGGAGGGTTGGGTTCAACCCAAGTTTTCTTTGTGTTTTCCCAATGATGAGGATATAACTGGTCTAATGCATGTAGTCTGTTGCCAACACCTGACTCCTGAGTTAATTCGCAAACCTCAATATTTAACCCATGCCAATGGTGTAACTGGCGTCATTTCCATGACAGGTCTCATCACAGACACAGATAAAGTTGAACGGGTTCAACAACATTTACTTGGTAAAGATGCTGTAAAGCGTATTGGTAATAGCTTACATATATCATTACCCAGCAAACAACATATACACCTGTTATCTGCAAAAGAATACCAGACAACATATGGTGAATTATCCAGAAAAATAAAAAAACAGTCTCATTTAGGTGTAACTAGCTTAAAAGTAGATGACATTACAAAAATTAAAAACATCTTAAGTCATGCACAAATTCCATTTAAATCGTCAGCCACAGGTAACATTCTTGTAGGCGCAGAATATACTTGCGGTGTGGTATTAGAATTTATTGAATAATGATATGGATACAAATTCTGCATGTCACTCACTTTGGGCTGCCTGTAGTCCAGAGAGTCCTGCAAAGTCACCATTATTAAATAATGTTAAAACTGATGTCACCATACTAGGAGCAGGAATTTGTGGATTATCAGCCGCTTTACATTTGGCTAAAAAGGGGTTAAAAGTTATATGTCTGGAAGCAAATGTAGTTGGCTGGGGTGCATCCGGCCGCAATAATGGCCAGGTTGTTGCAGGATTAAAACTTGATCCAAAAGAAGTTATCAAACACCTGGGACAAGAAAGAGGCGAACAATTATTGGACTGCTCAGGTGTTGCTCCTGATCTGGTTTTCTCATTAATAAAGAAATATAAAATTGAGTGTGATGCCCTAAGACATGGCTGGATTCAACCTGCTCGATCAAAAAATGCCATACATGAAATCACATCACGTATGCAACAATGGAGTAACTTGGGTGCTGCTGTTGAGATGATTAACCAAAATGACTTAGCCTACAGATTAGGTACAAATTGGTACTCAGCAGCGTTGTTTGATGCCCGAGGAGGCTGCCTGAACCCATTGGCCTATACACGAGGCTTAATGCGGGCTGCATGTCAAGAAGGTGCACAAGTTTTTGAATACTCTCCGGTTTTATCTGTGAATAAACACACACAAGGCTGGAGCGTCACAACTGAACAGGGGAAGGTACTGTCTGAACAAGTTCTCATCTGCACAAATGCTTATGGACAACTTGATGACAAGTTGACACGATCAATCGTTCCTGTACGTACAGCCCAAATTGCCACAAAAATCTTAGATAAAAAAGATTGGATGAGAATATTACCCAATAAGGAAGCCGCATCAGATGCTTCCAGGTTATTAACCTCATTTAGAATTACCGCTGACAAACGGTTAATAATGGGTGGAGCTTATGCAACGGGTGGCAGTGAAAACGCAGCCATGTTTAAAAATTTATATCGTGCCGCTCAAAACCGTTTTCCTTTTATTAACGATCTACAAATAGACTATAAATGGAGCGGCTATCTTGCTATCACTCCTAGCCACCTTCCCCATATTTTCAAACTAGATTCAGGTTGTTATGCTGCCATAGGGTGTAATGGCAGAGGTATTGCCATGACAACCACAATGGGCAAACTGCTATCTGAAGTGTTAGTCAGTAACTCTGCAGATAGCTGTCACCACTGTCCAGTACCAATAACAGCTCCAACCCCTTTTACATTTCATGGATTTAGAAACATTGGTATTGCTGCCAATGTGGCATGGCTTGATTTTCTTGACAGAATAAATCATTAGAAAAAACAGGAGACATATTCATAATTAAAATCAGCAGGAATATAACCCACAGATATCAAATCAAATTTTCATATTCATCAATGGGAAATTTCTCCGTAATTTCCATAATTATCTTGTACTGATTAAATACCTGATAAACTCTTGTCAGAAGATTAGTTGATGCTTTAAAACCTGAATCACCCTGCCCCAATGAGAGCTCTTCATATTGGTTAATTAACTGTTTAAATGTTTCCATGCGATAATTTATCCATAACGTGCCTATTGGAATGGTTTTCTCCAGTAGGTCGTTAACAAACTCCGCAGGAAGATTATCCAGATAGATTTTTGATTGTGCATATAACCAATTTTTTCCACTTCGTTTTCCCTGTAAAAATATATGCCTGTCAAGAACACGAACACCATTATCATCAGTAATTTTTTCTGATAACTTGCATACGATGATATCTTCCTGAGTTAAAAGTTTGATAAGCTCTGTAACGGTTCCATCAGTCTGCATCAAAAGCTGTAATGCCAGAGGAAATTCAGTTAAATTTTTCATTATTCAATAAATCTTGCTTAAAAACCCGTACCCAATCTCAAATAAAACCGAAAATCACCACCATTAGAATAACCACTGCCCAAAAACACCACAGTATTAACCACGTCAAGAGATATACCTGCGGAATAGCCATAAATCATGTCTTCCAACTTGATATGATGTTGCCAAACATTGCCATAATGCCCCTTTAGGATAAATTTGGGCGACCCAAATATCGGTAAATTAATCGTATCCAATTCAGTAAAAGCACCAAATTCCATGACTATTGCATTGAGTCCAAGCAGGGAATGCTGTGGAAAACCTGCAAAATTTTCCAAACCACCATAGGCAAACTGTATTTCCCCATCATCTGCACTGTTGACAAAATCCCCCTGAAAGCCAAGGTGCAAAGCGGTATTTTCAGATACAAGAAATCGTTGGGAATAATCAAAATTCAACCATTGAACCTTATCAAATAATGCAATTTCAGATTTTAAATCAACACCTGTAGTTGAAAATATGGCCTTATCCAAGGTTTCCAAACCATAACGAAAACGAAAACCAATCGCTCTGTCGATTGCAGTTTTAAATCCTGAGTTATTTATGACTGCAACCACATTTTGATCCATGACCCATAAACCAGAACGAAACTCACTATTCTCAGTGATATTAACACCCCAGTCTATACCAAAGGAATATTCCTTAATATCATATTCTCCTGTTGGCTGTATATCAAATTCATCATCAAGTTGTTGTCCTACCAGTGATGGGTTAAAAATATTGCCGTAAAATCGACGGCTGTCTTTTGATAAATTGAAATTGGCACTCAAAAAATATTTATCTGCATAATCCAGCGGTTGATTTAATTCTGAGCGCCACTGCAAAACACTTCCGACACTGATGTCATTTATCCACTCCCCACCTTTATGATTAATATTATATCGGTGGTGTCTTGCCAATAGCGAAATTCGCGTATTGGAGTCAAAATCGTCAGCTACTTTTAAACCAAATTTCAGATAATCTGGCCCCCAATTTTTTTCTTCAATAGTAAACTCAATACCCTGCTGTTTAATTTCATTGGAAACAACTCTATAGGTCACTGTCAATATATCATTATCAATGGCCAACTCGCTGGCTAAATCCTGTATTTCAGAGGTAACAAAAGGTTTTGCCAAAATGTGTTTGGTCTTATTACTCAGCCTTTCCACAGAAGTGCGCTTATTGCCAATAAAACTGACAAAATCAATAACTTTAGGAATCTCCTGAATCAAAATATTGCGTGAATCTACAGAAGTTAAGTAATCACTGACATTCAGTCTTAAATGATCTAGCACCAGTGACTTTCTCTGTACACTTTCAATTCCTGCTTGGATAAACTCTTTGTATTTATCAAAATCTGTAGCGCCTAAATTTTTTAAACTTGGGGCGATGACAATATCGGCCAGACCCAATGACTGGATAGTATTTTGAATTAATGCTACATCTACGCTTTGGTAAGAAACAGAAATAATTGATGAGCTCTCATTAATATGACTTAAGGGTGAAGAAATATTTACTGCAATAACGATATCTGCCCCCATTTGCCTGGCCACATCTACAGGGAGGTTATTAAGTATTCCTCCGTCAGCTAAAAATCGCCCCTGATGATTAATCGGTCCAAAAACAAGGGGAACAGCCATGGAAGCCCGCATGGCCATGGCTAAATCACCATGATCAATGACATAAGGTTCTGCTGTATTTAAATCTGTAGTAACTGCCCGGAATGGAATAGGATAATCATTAAAATTTTGCGTTTTAATCGAACCAACAATGCGTTGTAGCTCCAACATCAATTGCTGTCCCCCAACAAAACCTTTAGCACTCTTTGGACCCGATTTTGACAGCCCTAATTCCAGATCAACAAAATAGTTTTTATCTGCTTGTTTAGCACTGTATTGCTGTTTTTTTCTATCAGCTGTCGGTCTAAAGACCCGCTCCCAATCGATTGATTTTACAACCCACTCAAGATCTTCAGTACTCATGCCCGTGGCATACAAGCCTCCAACTATGCTACCAATTGACGTACCTGCGATATAATCAATGGGTATTTTTTTTTGCTCAAGAGCTCTAAGCACACCAATATGTGCCAGCCCTCTGGCACCACCTCCAGATAGCACTAAACCAATTTTAGGTCTATTCTTATCATATGCAAACGAATCAGCAGCAATCAACACCAAAAAAATTACCAAAAATAATTTTCTAGCTGACGACCCTTTCATATGCTGTTTTTGTCTAGTGATTGTGCCCAAAATTTTATCCATTTCTTATAATATATGTGTATTGCTATTGACCTGATCACAAAAAAACTTAAAAAAGCCAACCATAAACCATGATTATCATATCGCCTTAACAAATACCATAAAGGAATATAACAAAAAATCGTTGCCATAACCATAGAATTTCGCATTATTTTTGCTTCGGTTGTAGCAATGAACAAACCATCATAGATAAAACTCGGCATAGCAATCACAGGAATAATAACAAGCCATATCATATATTGGGAAGCATAAATTTGCACTTGTTGCATAGATGTTAACAGGCTCACAATTTTCTCTCCAAAAACTATATATAAAAGACTAAATATTGTTGCTATGCTAAACGAAATGACAAAAACATGTTTTAAAATTTGTTGTAGTGCCTTTTTATCCTTAGCTCCATATGCCTGACCACATAGTGATTCAACCGCATGAGCAAACCCATCCAAACCATAAGACATCAAATAAAAGAAGTTCAGCAAAACGGCATTAGCCGCCAAAGTCAGTTCTCCTAACCTGGCACTACCCTTGGTCATCATTGCAAAAACAGCCATAAGACACAATGTTCGTATGAAAATATCACGATTAAGTAAAAAGAAACTTTTCATCTCAGCATTTGGAGACAGCCATATCTTCAATTGAGCCCAATGAGGCAATTTAAAGCCTGTAGCAAAAAGAAAATACAAAGCTAATAATACTGCAGCATATTCCGAAATGACAGAACCATATGCAACACCAGCAATCCCCCAATTGTACTCCATCACAAAAACATAATCCAAAAACATATTACCAACCTGATTAACCAGCATAATAAACAATACTTTTCTGGCCTGTTGAATGGCTAAAAAATAGCCAAATAATACATAAATAACCAAAGTAGCTGGAGCAGAAAAAATCCGAATCTGAAAATAGTGCGCTGCCATATCGGCAACCTGCCCACCCTGCGCAGTTAGATTAATTGCAAAAACACCTATCCACCGCTGAAACAACAACAAAATGACGGCAATAAATAAACCTATGACTAATGCTTGAGTCAGTTGCTGGTTGATTTTAGCCTGATTTTGTTGCCCATAGGACTGCGCTATCAATCCTGTGGTACTCATCTTTAAAAAACCAAAGCCCCAAAATAAAACATTAAAAATAGTTGCCCCTATATTTATCGCTGCCAGATAGATTGGAGAATCCAGATGCCCTAAAATAGCCGTATCAACTATACCCAACATAGGAATACTGATAGCAGACAAAATCATAGGCAAGGCAATGGAAAATATATTTTGATATGATTGAATTGTAGATTTTTTTGCCATACTGACTTTTAGCACATGATATTAGTTTTTAGCTTTGCTAGAATAGCTTTACCTTAATTGAGTCTCAAATCATGACAGATAATAGATACCCTGTAAACAAAGCAGCCAAGAAAAAAAGCAAATTACAAATGATAAAATGGTTGATAATACTATTTATAATTATCAATGGTATATTAATGCTTTATTATGATCGGGAACCCAAGCTTTTCGATGTCAAAAAAATCACTGCAAAACGTGCAGACTTACATGGACATCAAGTGGTGACTGGATTGACCACCACGGTAACATTACTAGAAGTAGCCGACACCCTATTACACAAACCTGGCGGATATTTAAGTAACGATAAAATGCCTCCATCTGTATTTATGGATAACATCCCTAACTGGGAATATGGCGTACTGGTACAAATCAGGGATCTAGCGCGAGTATTGCGCAATGATTTTAGTCGCTCACAAAGCCAATCTCTGGAAGATGATGACTTAAAACGGTCTGACCCAAAGTTTCATTTCGACAATGTCTCGTGGATACTACCAAGAACAGAGTCACAATATGAAGAAGCAATAGAAGATATGCATAAATATTTAAGCAGACTTGGAGATTCAGATCATACTGATGCGCAATTCTATGCCAGAGCAGACAATCTGGTAACCTGGCTAAATCTGGTGGAAAAACGACTGGGTGGTTTATCACAAAAACTCAGTGCCAGCGTAGCAAAAGAGCGACTCAATACCGATCTCAGTGGTGATACCGCAGCCACACAATCGACTTATAGACCAAGTGAGTTAAAAGTAAAAACCAGTTGGTTTAAAATTGATGATAACTTTTATGAAGCCCGTGGCTCAACATGGGCACTCATTCATTTTTTGAAAGCAATGGAAATTGATTTTTCCTCAGTATTAGAAAAGAAAAACGCCCAAATAAGCCTCAGACAAATAATCAGAGAACTTGAGTCAACCCAAGAGTCAATATGGACACCGATGATATTAAATGGCTCTGGCTTCGGATTCTTTGCCAATCATTCCTTAGTCATGGCATCCTATATTTCCAGAGCCAATGCGGGTATTATTGATCTCAGACAGTTGTTGGAAAATGGTTAGAAATTGTTTATAATCATTCGCCATGCAAATATTAAAAACAATAAATTTAGCTTGCCTGTTAATCATCAGCCAGTCAGGTTTTACAAATAATGGTAAAATTTCTAAACAGCTGGAACGGGAATTAAATAATAATGAATCTGTTGAACTTTATATTTTATTGAAAAACAAATATAAAGTTCAACAGACTTCGAGTAAAGACAGGATCAGTCATTTAAAAAATATTATTCTACAGTTAAAAGCCAATAGTCAGGCAAGCAAAGATAAACTCAATTCACTTTTGCCTTCACTCACCAAGGACTATGAATTTTATTGGGTTAACAATTCTCTCAGAATAAAAATGGATAGCCAGCAAGCCAGAGACTTTATTTTATCCGACAGTATTCTCAAAGCCTACAGTAATACAGCACAGCGTTTGAAAGTTATTACCGAAAAAACGCAGGCCAATGCAATTCATGCCACAGGCTGGAACATTAATATGATTAACGCACCACAAGTGTGGAACCAGGGAATCAAGGGACAAAATGTCGTTATTGCTGGTCAGGATACAGGTTACCAATGGCAACATGAATCAATAAAAAACAAATATGCAGGGTGGAATGGAATAATAGTCGATCATAATTATCATTGGCATGATGCCATAAACAACCCTATTATTGACTGTTTAGATGCACAAAGTAATCCCGAAAGCTGTGATGATCATGGTCATGGCACCCATACCATGGGCACCATGATTGGCGATGATGGACAAGGTAATCAAATTGGTGTCGCTCCAGATGCCAAATGGATTGGCTGTAGAAACATGGATAGAGGCTCAGGCACACCAGCAACCTATACAGAATGTTTTCAATTTTTTCTGGAACCAACAGACCTCAATGACTCAAACCCTGATGTCAGTAAAGCACCTCATATCATCAACAACTCCTGGGGATGTGATTTTTCAGAAGGCTGTATCCAGCCAGATGCACTGGAGTCAGTTGTCAATAACGTGGTTGCTGCAGGAATTCTAGTTGTGGCATCCGCAGGTAACAGCGGGCCAGGCTGCAACTCTATAAACACACCGATAGCCATTTATAATAAATCATTAACCATTGGCTCAACTACCTCTAGTGATACCATATCAAGTTTTAGCTCACAAGGTGCAATTACCGTTGATGGTAGCAACCGTATTAAACCCGATCTGGTTGCACCAGGAAGCTCAGTACGTTCAGCTGATGTCAATGGTGGCTATGTGTCATTTAGTGGCACCAGCATGGCTGCTCCTCATGTTGCTGGAGTGGCAGCTCTAATGATTTCTGCTAACCCAGCAATGGCAGGCAAGCCCAAAATATTAAAACACATTTTGTTGCGCTCCAGTATTGCCAAAACCTCCCAACAGACATGTAGCGGCATTTTGGGTTCACAAAGACCAAACAACACTTATGGTTGGGGAAGACTGGATGCATTAGCTGCCGTAAATCAAATAAAAGACATCATCTTTTTTGATAATTATGAAGACTTTTAAGACGCTCTTATGCATAGGAGGTATATGCATAACTAAGGACAGATGGGATGGAGATGCACATTGAGCTAGTTTTTTCTATAAAAATTGAATCAATAGTTGTTCTACAGATTAATTTTTATAGAGAAAAATAGCCGATGTGGGCTACATTACCACTGGTTTTAATTATGCATATACCTCATAATACACCTTTAAAATTTTGGATTAACAGATGAAATGTCCAGTAGATAACACACCTTTAGCACAACAGGAATATGAACGTGCCGTAATGATAGATAAGTGCCCCACCTGTGATGGCATGTGGCTAGATCAATGGGAGCTTAAAGCCATTCAGGCAAATAAGGGTAAAAACTATGATGCAGAACTAAAAAAACTACCCAATTTAGTCCACAAATCCTATCTGCAGGCACTGGAAAAAGACCGACCATTACTGAACTGCCCAAAATGTACAGAAAATGGTACGAGTGTAAAAATGGACCGCAGGGAACATGGCTATTGCTCACAAATCATGGTTGATGTTTGTCATGACTGCCAGGGTATCTGGTTAGACAAAGGTGAAGTACAGGCACTGGAAGTATTTTTTGAAAGAAGCCATCTGGATGATAAAGAAATAAAAACTGGATTTTTTCATAGCCTGTGGTTTATGCTGAATAAATGAATAAAAAACTAATTTTAAGGAAAGCCCATAGATATATTGGGCTTTTGGTTTCCTTACAGCTACTGGCCTGGACCATAGGTGGAATATGGTTCACCTGGAATGATAATGATAATATTCATGGTGATCATTTGAGAAATACAGAAAGAAAAGAAATCAATCAACAACTGATATCACCACAAGTGGCCTTTGATAATATTGCTGACTTCAAGATGTTAAGTAACTTAAAAGTGATTACATTTATTGGCAAACCAGCCTACAATATTAGCTACATCAGTCAGGATCAATCACATAAAACTCAACTGATTGATGCCATCAATGGCACACTTATTGCCGAAATCAACCAACAGCAAGCCATTGCAATAGCCAAATCACATGCCAGCTTTAAAGCCGATATTGCCAATGCCGAATTAATAACCCAAACAGGTAAACACCACGAATATAGAAAAAAACCTCTACCAGCTTGGGCCATCACATTTGATTACCCTAGCTCTCCAACTTTTTATATTTCTGCTCAATTAGGCACAATGGTATCTGTTAGACATAATGCATGGCGCATATTTGATTTTTTGTGGATGCTACATACCATGGATTATGAAGGCCGAGACGATTTTGGTAATTGGTTAATTAAAATATTTTCAATTATTGCTCTGATAACTGCTATTTCAGGCATTGTGTTATTTGTTATTAGCTCTAAAAAAAGGAGAAAGAAAATAATATAACAACATGTTCAAAAAAGCTCAATTAAAAAATTCTATAAAGTTTCTCATTTTATAACTATTCGGCGAGTTTAAATTTATAGACATACTTCATTGGTTTATAAGGATTTGAAAGCAAGGGTGCTTACATTGACATATTCACAGCCCCTTATAAATCAATGACTTATAACTATTTCCCAAAATATGCTGAATAGTTACTTCATTTTTTTCTACGTCTCTTCTTTCTGGCTTCCTTTTTAGCTTCACGTTTCTCTTCCAACAAAATGGCTTCTGCTTTTTCATTTTCCACTTCTTGGGGCAACTCCAGACAAATTCCACCTAATTTCCCTGCTCGATATTCATGAATAACAATGCTGGAGACCTTATGTAAATCCAGCATTTTTCTGGATTTCAAACAACCACGTTTAGCACCAATCTGCTCTAGGATTGCATACTCATCATCAGCCAACTGTTCAATATCAAACCTCTGTTTTAACACATTGGGATAATGCTGCATTAAATAACCGATCAAGTAAAAAGCAATGTCCTCATGTGACATGGCGGTTTCTTTTATGGCTCCTGTTATAGCCAGGCGAAACGCCCAATTTGGGTGTTGAATACGGGGCCACAACATGCCTGGTGTATCAAAAAAGACAATATCTTCCGATATTTTTATACGCTGCTGACCTTTAGTCACGGCTGGCTCATTGCCTGTTTTTGCCACTATTCTATTCGCTAACAAGTTGATTATGGTCGATTTTCCCACATTAGGTATGCCCATTATCATGGCCGTGATAAACTGATGATCACCTTTATTTGTTATCATTTTTCGACATAAGTCCAGAATTTTTTTCACAATATCAGGTTGCTTGGTAGTCAAAGCAATGGTTTTAATATTATCATTGCGCTCCAAATGCTGTTGCCATTGCGCCACAACCTTTGGATCTGCCAAATCTGCTTTGTTTAAAACTTTTATGGAAGGCTTTTGTGATGCGAATTCCATCAACAAGGGATTTTGGCTACTGTAAGGAATTCTGGCATCCAAAATTTCGATAACAATATCAATTTCTGGCAGTCGTTCTTTTATTTCTTTGCCCGCCTTGTACATATGTCCGGGAAACCACTGAATTGTCATGATTAGTCTCTATTAAATGAATGTCGCTCATTTTAATCCTTATTACCCTTCAAATCCATCTTTAAAAATAATGTTATCCTGAGTAAAAATTCTGATGGCATCATCCTGGAGGGAAGCCGATAAAATATCTATCAAACCATCGCCATTCATATCTCTAGCAAATACAGACTGAACACCGTGAGCCTGATCAAAAATAAGTTCAGTAACAAATTGCCCCGCGCCATTATTTGTGTGTATTCTTATAGAAGAATCCACTCCTGATCCAGAGACAATATCTATATCACCATCATTATCAACATCTTTCAAGTCCACCGAATGGGCAGCTTGCGCATCATTGAAAATAAGGTGAGTGATAAAATTTAGATCTCCCTTATTTTCATGCCAGCGGATACTGTTATCCCGTTTAGAAGCCGAAACAATATCAATATCCCCATCATTATCCATATCTTCAGATCTAACAAAATAGGCTTGCGGTGCATTATCAAATATGACATGTTTAATAAAATTTCCCAGACCATCATTTTCATAAACCTCAATGGCTTCACCAAAGAAAGTGGCGACCATCACATCATTATCACCATCACCATCAAGATCAGCAGCATGAGTTGAAATAGCACCATCCGCTGAGTTGGTAATCAAGTGAGTCAGGTATTCGCCATTAACTTTCTCAAACCACCGAACAGAGTCATCTAAACTTGAAGCACCAATAATATCCAACTGACCATCATTATTAATATCTGCGACATAAACTCCTGAAGCATTATTGGCATTATTAAAAATAGCTTGCGTAACAAAATGACCACTGCCATCATTTTCATGTAACCAAAAAGTATCATCCCAGGCTCCACTTGATATTAAATCAAAGTCTCCATCATTATCAATATCAAAGCTGACAATTGAACGAGCACCATCAACATTGTTGAAAACCACATGTTCAATATAGCCATTATCGGTATTTTCTAGCCAGCGAATGGTGTCATCCAAAAATGAAGCATTAACAATATCTTCATCACCATCATTATCCAAGTCATTTGCTGTGATTGAGGACGCGCCTTCTGCTATTTTTTTATAAGCAATAGTATCAGTAAATATGGCTCGATCATTTTTAAAAATATGGATTTTTTTATCAAAGAAAGTCTCGCTTAAAATATCCAGAAAACCATCATTATTCATATCGGCCACAAATACAGACACCAGTCCATCTAAATTATTTGAAACAACATGCTCAGAAAACAACTGCTCACCATCATTTTCATACCAGCGCAAGAAACCATCTGTTGATGAGTTTCCGACGATATCTATATCTCCATCATTATCCATGTCACCAGAAGCAACAGCTCGCGCACCATTGGCTGTGAAAGGAATAATATGCTCAGTAAACTGCCCACTATTATTTTCATGCCAACGATAAATATCATCTTCAGCTGATGCTGATAAAACATCAATATCATTATCCTGATCCAGATCAACCAAGTGCACCGACCTGACATTATTGGCATTATCCAGAATTACATTTTCAACAAAAACTGCTTTTCCATCACCTTTAAACCAGCGAACATGATTATCACCACTGGATGCCGTCACAAAATCCATATGGCCATCGGCATCAATGTCTGCAACCTCAATATCACGGATACCTATGATATCCTCAGCAATCACTGTTTGAAAAAAGTTATGGTCATCAGACTGTTGATGAAAATATAAAGTATCATCTGAAAATGAACCAGAAATAACATCTACCAAACCATCTGCATTGAAATCAGCCACTTTAAATGCTGTTACCGTATCGACACTTTCTGTTATTAAATGAACCTCCCAATGACTGCTCTGTGTATTTTCAAACCAACGAATGGAATGATCCGCAAAAGAAGCAACCACCACATCCAAGTCATCATCCGCATCCATATCGACCACATCCAGCGCAATCGCTCCTTTGGCTTGGGTGAAAATATAATGTTCCTGATATGGGTCACTGCTGTTGGCTGCTCCAACACTGGCTGTTATATTTTCATACCAGCGAACATGACCGTCGTCAATAGAAATCACAATGATGTCATTAATGCCATCAGCATTTATATCAGCCGCGATGGCGTCAACAGGCCCGTCCATAGACGGCCCCAGCAGATCAGATTTTGACCAGATGGTCGTATTACTTGCATAACACTGTCCAATCATCACAATAACAATAAATACTAAATATCGACTCATAATCATATAAAAGGGGAATTATTAATAATATTAACCATATTATAGACAAAATAAGGTCAATTAATATTAGTTATTTTCATGATAATGATAAAATGTCGGATTGTTTTTATAATAACAGCTAACTACCAATATGAAATCTAATGATACCTTTGCTACAATATTTGATGTAATAGTCGTCGGTGGAGGACATGCTGGTACAGAGGCCGCATTGGCATCTGCTCGCATGGGCGCATCCACACTATTACTGACTCATAATATTGAAACCATAGGACAAATGAGTTGCAACCCTGCCATTGGCGGTATTGGCAAAGGACATCTGGTTAAGGAAATTGATGCCATGGGTGGTATCATGGCACGAGCAACAGATCATGCTGGTATTCAATGGCGCACACTTAACTCACGAAAAGGCCCAGCAGTACGAGCAACACGTGCCCAGTGTGATCGCATTCTATACAAAAACTTTATTCGTAAAACTGTAGAAAACCAGCCTAACCTCTCGATTTTTCAACAAGGCGTAGATGATTTAATCATAGAAGATGGCAAAGTGACTGCTTGCGTGACACAGATGGGCTTAATCTTTAAGGCAAAAACCGTGGTATTAACCGTAGGTACTTTTCTTGATGGCAAAATCCATATTGGCCTATCCAATCATCAAGGTGGTCGAGCGGGAGACCCGCCTGCCAAGGCACTGGCAATAACTTTACGTAAATTACCTTTTGAAGTGGGACGATTAAAAACAGGTACACCAGCACGAATCGATGGCAATAGCGTTGATTTCAGCGTTATGGAAGAACAGCCTGGTGATGCAAAATTACCAACATTTTCTTATATGGGCAGTGTTGATGATCACCCGAAACAAATTTCATGTTACATCACCCATACCAATGAACAAACCCATGAATTGATCCGTGGAGGTTTGGACCGTTCGCCCATGTATTCTGGTGTCATCGAAGGAACGGGGCCCCGCTATTGTCCATCTATTGAAGATAAAATCATGCGCTTTGCTGATAAAAATTCGCATCAGATATTTGTTGAGCCAGAAGGACTAGAAACAACCGAACTATACCCCAATGGTATTTCGACCAGCTTGCCTTTTGATGTGCAAATCAATTTTATTCGCTCAATCAAAGGTTTTGAAAAGGCTTTTATTACCCGTCCAGGTTATGCCATTGAGTATGATTATTTTGATCCACGCGGTTTAAAAGATTCACTAGAAACCAAATATGTCAAAGGACTATTTTTCGCTGGACAAATTAATGGCACAACAGGCTATGAAGAAGCTGGGGCTCAAGGCTTAATCGCAGGCATGAATGCTGCCCTGACAGTGACAGAAAAACCAACTTGGTGCCCTGCTCGTTCTGAAGCTTATATTAGTGTATTAATTGATGACCTCATCACTAAAGGCACCAAGGAACCATATCGCATGTTTACCTCACGTGCCGAGTACCGACTATTGCTGCGTGAAGACAATGCCGACATGCGCCTAACGCCTAAAGCCTATGAAATAGGTTTAGTCAATGAAGAAAGGTGGAAGGCCTTTAGCAATAAAAAGCAGATCATCAGTGCCGAATTAAAACACTTGAAATCCGTGTGGTTGTCTCCGCACAATGACATTGGTAAAGCCTTTATCAAGCAGTATTCAGAAATTCCATTAACCAAAGAAGTCAGTGCCTATGATTTGCTTCGCCGCCCCGAAATAAATTATGCCATACTAGCTAAAATTGCAGGGCTAACAACCCAGCTTGATAATGATAAAGTAATTGAGCAACTAGAAATCCATGCACAATATTCTGGCTACATGGAACGGCAATTATTAGAAATTGAAAAATCTAAGGCTCAAGAAAACAAAGAAATACCCAATTTATTTGATTATCAGTCCGTTACGGGCTTAAGCGCCGAACTCACTGAGAAATTAACCTTAATCAAACCCCAAACTGTCGGACAAGCGACCCGAGTTCAAGGCATGACACCTGCTGCGGTATCTTTGTTATTAGTTCATTTGAAGAGAGTGAGTTAGAAGTATTATTTATCAAAACAAAAAAGAATGATGAAAAAAAGTTGGCAATCATCTAGCTATTTGGGAAATTCTCCCCAGATAATGACTATGATTATAAGATTCAACGTAATAAAATATAAAAAACATTGTCCAAATTATCAACAAGATGGTGAGTAAGACCACCTTATAACAAATCATAAAATCATGAATGAAACCATAATTATTATAGCTATGCTAATCGCCTGTTTGGGCATACTTCTTTATTTTGTCGGCTGGATCAATACCATATTTATGGCACTGGGAAAAGACCAAAAGGTAGTGGGCGCCACCCTTTTTATTCTCAACCCATTGGCAATTATTTATTGCTTAAAAAACTGGAATGATGCCAAAACCCAATGCTTACAATTAATCATTGGTTTGCTTATTATGTGCAGCACAATTATTCCTGCATATTTATATTACACAAAAAATATTGTTTCATAAAAAATGAAAAAACTAGCTAAATTATTCAAAAACAATCTTCAGTGGGCAGAAAAAATAAAAAGAGAAGACCCCAGCTTTTTTAAAAACTTAAGTCAACAACAAGCACCAGAATATCTATGGATAGGCTGTTCTGATAGCCGAGTACCTGCTAATCAAATTGTTAATCTGGCACCTGGTGAAGTATTTGTACATAGAAACATTGCTAATGTTGTGGTTCATACCGACTTGAATTGTCTATCGGTAATTCAATTTGCCGTCGACATCTTAAAGGTTAAACATATTATTGTCTGTGGACACTATGGCTGTGGTGGCATCCATGCCGCTATGGAAAAAACCAAATATGGCCACAAAACAAAAAAAGTCTGTTTAATCGATAACTGGTTAGGGCATATCGAAGATGTAGCCAGATTTCACAAACAAGAATTAAAAGGCCTGTCTAAAAAGCAACACCACAAGAGACTTTGTGAATTAAATGTTATTGAGCAAGTCAAAAATGTATGCAATACCTCAGTTGTTAACAAAGCCTGGAATGAAGGTGCGGATTTAACCATCCATGGCTGGATTTACGATATCAACAACGGTATTCTCAAAGATTTGAAAACAGGACACGACAGAAGTACCAAAAGAAAGAACTGACTTCAGATTATAAGTGATGAATTAATGTTTTACTAAATTCATTGACCAGGGACAAGTTTCATGATGGTAAATTTGATTAGAATAGCCTATCTAATTTTGAGATACTGTATATGCAACACAAAACCATTATTGAACCATTTCGCATTAAATCTGTTGAACCGATTGAAATGTCAACCGAGCAACAACGCCAAGAATATTTAAAACAGGCCAACAATAATCTGTTTCTGATTGAATCAAAAAAAGTCATCATTGATTTATTAACCGACAGTGGTACATCAGCCATGAGCGCAGAGCAATGGGCCGGTATCATGCGCGGCGATGAATCTTACGCTGGTGCCAGAAGCTGGGAACGTATGCGTGATGCTGTACGTGATCTAACTGGCTGTGAGCATATCATGCCAATCCATCAAGGACGAGCAGGAGAAAGCATTTTATACACACAATTGGGCGGCAAAGGCAAAGTCTTTATCAGCAACACCCACTTTGATACAACCAGAGCCAATATTGAATATGGCGGTGCAACAGCAATAGATTGTATAACCAAGGAAGGACAACAACCAGCACTTGAGTATCCTTTTAAGGGCAACATTGATATTGAAAAACTCGAAACCGCAATTATAGAAAATGGAGCAGAAAATATTGGAGCCGTGATATTAACAGTAACTAATAACTCAGGTGGAGGCCAACCTGTAAGTATGCAAAATGCTAAAGATGTGAGAAGTATTTGTGACAAATATAAAATCCTATATTTGCTTGACTGTTGCCGAATTGCCGAAAACTCCTATTTTGTTGCCCTCAAAGAGGCTGCTTACCAAGGTAAGGAATACCGAGAAATTGCCAAAGAAATGTTCAGACTTGCCGATGGCAGCATCATGAGTGCCAAAAAAGATGCTCTGGTTAATATGGGCGGGTTCATCGCCCTAAAAGACAAAGTCATTGCTGACTCTTGCATCAACACATTAATCATCAAAGAAGGCTTTGTTACCTATGGAGGTCTTTCTGGTAGAGACATGGAAGCCATCGCCATTGGACTGATTGAAGTCTTCGACAAAGATTACCTGCACTACCGTATAACCAGCACCACCTATTTGGGTGATAAATTACACGAATTGGGTGTTCCAGTCATGCGCCCGATTGGAGGACATGCGGTATATATAGATGCCAAAGCACTGTATTCTCATATTCCGGTTAATCAATACCCTGGACAGGCACTTGTATGTGATCTTTATCTAAAAGCAGGCATCAGAAGCTGTGAAATTGGTTCCGTCATGTTTGGTAAAAAAGATAAAAATGGCAAGCTCATACCGGCAACTATGGAACTCGTTAGATTAGCTATCCCAAGACGTGTTTATACTCAAAGCCACATTGACTATGTCATTGAAACATTCGCTGACATAATTAAAGAGAAGAGCCAACCCAAAGGTATGAAAATTACTTATGAACCTGAATTTTTAAGACATTTTACAGCTCTTTTTGAAAGGGAATTATAGTAGCTCTCTCAAGATACAAGAATATATTCATATGGTCTTATCTAAAGCATATTTTAATAACTTGTATGATATTTTTTCTTCTGTATTTTGAGGGTTTAATAAACCCATACGAGCTAAATATATTTTAAGGCTTCTATTTTTTGAAGAAAATAAAGAAGCCTTAATTATAAGCCTAATTTTTTCAAACGTTGTTTTAGTATTGGCTTTTAAAAATTTTAGGGCTTCGATAATGACCAGCTCCTCATCGCTAAAATCACTACCAAAAGGATATTGAGGAAAATAACCACTCTTAAGAAAATTTACAAATTTACTTTCCAGATATTCCACAGTATTATTTTTAAATAGCTCGGGAATAGACCAATTTGGGTCTAGTTTATGATATTTAATAGCCGTCTGCCTCAATTCATTCTGAAATTGTGAGTCAGCAATACAAATCATTCGTTTAATACAATCTTCATCTGACTGACCTCTTAAGTCAGCTATGCCATATTCAGTCACAACTATATCACGTAAATGCCGAGGAATAGTACAATACGAATACTTCCAGACAACATTACTCACCACCCCACCTTTACTTTGATGGGTACTGCGCAACATTAAGATTGAACGGCTATCTTCCAATGCTTGTGCCATCGCTACAAAATTATACTGACCGCCTACCCCACTGACCACCTGATTATTATCCAAAGTATCTGAAGCCGCTGCCCCCAATAAGTCAACTTTCATACAAGTATTAATAAAACGCGCATTTATTCTCTGCACACGATCCAATGCTTCACCACCATACAATTCGTTAACCTGACTGACAGCTGTCATTTGAAATAGATCCCTATGCTTATCATTTAGATTATGTAACCATTGATAAAACCAGCGCGAACCTAAAAAGAATGCTCCGTGCAGTACAGTTCCATGATTTAACTGTTCACCAAGACAGTTATTCTGGATAGCCTGTATATTTTCATAATGAAATAAGTCAGTATCATACTTATTGCCAACAGAGTCCTGCATATATCCTTTAAACATTTGTAGATCTGACTTTAAAATACCCAGATATTGCAATCGGAGCATTTGTTTTTTAGTGATGAATTCATCCAGAATATTATTTTGCAGTAAAATTTCTATCACATTCTTCTGTATTTTTTCAGTTAAAACACCCTGATTAAGTAAGGTTTGAACTTGTGCATCGGGATAAACTTTTCGTTTAAGAATATCGGCATTGAACAAATGAGCAAAGCCTTCGACAAACATTTCACTGGCAGCATACAAACCCTGTTTAAACACTGATAAAGAACCCGCTTTTGCAATTATTTGTTTAAACTTTTGAGTAATATGTAAACCATCCAGTAATTTCAGGTAATCAACATTATTCTGATGCCGTAGCTTAGTACAATATATCAGCGCATCTCCCAATGAACCAATGCCAATTTGCATCGTACCTCCATCTTTGATTAAACTACTGGTTAGCAGACCAATGTTATAATCAATCATATTAACAGCCGCTCTTGGCGTGGCAAATGGCTGAAAATACAAACTCTTATCATCCAATATCACATCAAAGAAATCATTGTCAACTTGAGCATCACCTGCCATAAATGGCATGTTAGGGTTAACCATTGCCACCATACATGGTTTATCCAAACCTTTTCTTTTACAAATAGCAACAATATCCAGGGTTAGATCAGTATTACTACAAAGACTATAAACCACACCACTCTCAGTATACTTTATGG
The DNA here is from genome assembly GCA_016763695.1 of Alcanivoracaceae bacterium. Lineage (GTDB taxonomy): Bacteria > Pseudomonadota > Gammaproteobacteria > Xanthomonadales > Marinicellaceae > NORP309. The sequence continues at coordinate 24,929 of JAESTH010000204.1, read as the reverse complement.
CTACCATTTGCATTAATACATTCAAACCCTTATCCATCATATCTCTGGCTGCGTGGGTATAATTACTGCTGGTATAGTTCCTTTGCGCCATAGATGAACCCAACATCTTGCCAGATTGCATATAAAACTCAGTTAATTTCATATTGGCTGGTATATTATTATGCTTTACATCGTCAATGTAATCTAAATCTGGATATTTGGGAAATAATCTATCTGTAAAGGGCTTGAGAAAATTTTTCTCAAGTAGGGACTTGCCCTTAGGAACTTGTAAGGAAAGTGCAGTAAATATTTCCAGCTTCAGGTCTGACTCATATTTTGCTTTCTGCCATATGGCATTTAATAATGGATTTGGTTTACCAATACCCAGAGGTGTACCTACGATCAACTCACGACCTTTATTAGCAATAACATGCTCAATACATTCAGAAACATTAAGTACATTAACTGTCATAATATTTAACTATTAATAAAACCAACATTCTAACATGCTTTTATAGAGTAAAATTTGATGCCTGTCAATCAGTTGCTTTGACTGTATTTTTTATCAAAACCACAAAACCGGATACAAAATAAATTGTGACCTATTATCACTCGGTTACAATGATTTAGAGAATTAATCTGCCAATAAAACACCACCCATCCATGAGAGCCATTTAAGGATGATTATTATGCTACAATAAGTCATTAGATGCTTTAACTAAGCTTTTGAATTATAATTATAAACAGCATGTAACTACTCACCCCTGCTACGCGGGAATGATAGGTGAACAGTTACAACAAATTAAGGAATTAAAATATGAATTTTGAGTACGACAATGACAATATCTTTGCAAAAATATTGAGAGGGGAAATTCCCTGCATCAAGGTATTCGAAGATGAACACACCCTGGCATTTATGGATATAATGCCACAAAAACCGGGACACACTCTGGTGATTCCCAAAGAGTCTGCAACAACCATTTATGACTTGAGTGATGAAGCATGCTTATCCTGCATGAAAACAGTGAAGATAGTCGGCAAGGCAATTGAGAAAGCTATGCAATCAGAAGGATCTACTATATTTCAACTCAATGGCGTTTTTGCAGGTCAAAGTGTTCCACATTTCCATTTTCATGTATTCCCAGGCCCTCCAGTAGACCTAAAAGATCATGCCGTTGAACTAGAAGATGTAGAGAAACTCAAATTAATTGCAAATAAAATTGTTGCCTGTATCTAATCGCTTTCATTAAATTTTTTTGAAATAAAAAACAACATTTCCTAGGAACCTGTCCGAGAATAGAAACCGCAGCGAAGTAAAGCTGGCTTGGGGGCTATTTTTCTCTGATTTAAGGTGAATAGTCACCCTAATTTAACTAAAATCAGCGAAAAACAGCTCCAGAAATTAATTCGATTATTCGATGTTAAATTATGTATTTTTAAGATTTGATTGATTACAAACCAGCTTTCACCCTCTCAAACACCTTCAATTTTCTTAAAATCACCGATATTTTTCAACTTGTTTAGAATAAGCATCAAATATTACTGGCATTTTCAAATATATTCATATAATCTATGTCACATGTACACGAATGTACATATTAAAATGATAAACAAATAACTTAAGGTTATAAATATCTCTTTTTTTAAAGAACATAAAACATGAAAAACACATCACTGCCTGAACGAGCAAACAAACTCATACAATTATCAATTGATAATCATATCTATGCTTTTAATTATTTTCAATGGCCAGACACATTACCTGAAAATGAATATTGGTTTTCTCCAGATGCTTTATCTATTGCTAATTCTGCAGTAGAAAAAGAACTAACAGAGGAACAAAAAATAAAATTATCAAAATGGGAATGCATCAACTCATTTAGCCTAAATAATTCTGGAGAGCGGGAGTTGATTCATGAAGTCAGTCGAGTCATGCATGAACTACCAATAGGAGAATCCAAAGAATACTTACACCACCTCATTGACGAAGAAAATCAACACATGTGGTATTTCAATAAATTTTGCAATCAATACGCAGGTAAAGTATACACCGATAAGAAATTACAACTCAAAAAAGAAAAAACATCTAAAGTAATTGATCATTTTCTGGTTTTTGCAAGGGTTTTAATTTTTGAAGAAATTGGTCACTATTACAATATCATGAACTCAAAAGATGAAAGAGTAAATCAATTTGTCAGACAAATCAACAAAGCTCATTACAGTGAAGAAGCACGCCATATTACTTTTGGAAGACACTTATTGACCCCCCTTGCGGAACAGGCATTATCATCAGAAGAAAGTACCCTCAAAATTAAAAGTGAGCTGAACAAATCTATCCAGATGAATATCAATTCCCTATATAACCCATCCATGTACAGAGATGCTGGATTAGAAAAGCCCATGCTGATACGTAGCCGCTTACTAGAAGATGAAAATAGGAAACTTATTCACCAAAACACTATTCTCAAGGGCATTAAGAAAGTATTTGCCAAGCTTGAACTGGATTTAAACGTAAATGTGTAGAAATATTTTATGAAAGAACAATACCTCGAATTAGTTGAATGGCTGAATGATAAAAAGAAAATGATTCAGGCCATCCCAGAAACTTTAGACCTCATTGATAATGATATCCTCAACTCTTTGCTATTTGCAGAATATATCATGATGATTGGAGACTTAAGTGGTGTAGAAATTGAAGTCAATGATGACCTGCTCGAACAGGTTCGTACTCTGGCCTTAGTTAAAAGTAATTATTTTGTATCAGCATAACTTCTAGGCTCAATTTTAAAAAACGTATGCTTTACTTTATCCCCTAACAGTAACCAATAAAAACAAAGGAAGAAAAATGAACTATCAATATGGCGACATCCATGAATTCGCATTAACAGAAAATCAAATAAACAACAATATACTGGTAACTGGCGTTACAGGGTTTCTTGGTAGTAACTATATTTTCTGGCGCTCTCGATTCCCAGGAAAGATTTACGTATTGGTTAGAGCTAAAGATACTCATGCAGCCTGGTTGCGTACCATTGATGCGCTCGAATCATGTGCGCGTAGTTATAATTTGCCACTTGCCGACAGAACCGAACTGGAAAATAAAATAGTTTGCATAACAGGAGACATTACAAAAGAAAATTGTGATATTTGCGATGTGGATATAGCAAAGCTGACAAAGGCCAACATTACTGAAATATGGCATTGTGCTGCTAGCCTGTCATTCGAGGAACGTCACCGAGACAGAATCGTAAAAACTAATGTAACGGGCACCAAATCATTAATGGCTATGGGTAAGCAATTTGGAATCCAGCGTTTTATTTATATTTCAACTGCCTATACTGCTGGGCAATTGAGTGGAGATATACCTGAACAAATTCATGAACACAACCCAAATTTTTCCAATTGTTATGAAGAAAGTAAAGACATGGCTGAAAAAACTGTAGCCAAGTTTTGTAATGACAATAACATGAACTGGGTGATATTGCGCCCATCTATTGTGATTGGCCCACATATCACTCAATGTAGTGGAGGAACCCGTTTTGGTATTTATGGATTTGCCAAAGAAATATTCTTGCTTCGTGATACTTTAAAAAATGTTCAATCCAGACTACGTCTCATAGGGGAGGAGGATTCTCAGTTAAACCTTATCCCAGTTGATCAAGTGGTATTTGATATGTTGTATATTGAATCCATTAATTTCGGAGAACAAAACGTTTATCATCTCAGCAATTCAAACAACATTCTACTTAATGACTATTTTAAAGTATTAGAAAAAAACATGGGCACTGACTGTTTAAGGCTGATTAATAAACGAGATTCTAAACCCTCATCGCTGGAAAAATTATTTGATAGAAAGACAGCTTTCTACGCAGGGTATTACAAAACCAAAAAAAACTTTTTACGTAGTTTACCTTCACATAAAGCTGTAAATCTGCAAGAAGTTAATAACTATATGCATAACTACCGTGAAGAACTAATCAACGAAGAACAGGGCTCAGTCTTTAATAGACACTATGTAAACTCGTGGGATGATGAAAAACTATGTACACATACACTTGGAGACAACACAAAACCAGCTTTAGTTATCGTTAATGCGTTCGGCATGCCAATTGATTTCATTACCCCTCTGGCAAAACGTCTGGCAAATGACTACCAAATTATTACCTGGGACTCACGTTGGGTACCCAGCCTAACACACAGGTTTGATCTGGAGAAATGTGATTCATTAACTCATGCTAAAGATTTGATTGCAATATTAGATCATTTTAATATTGATAAATGTTTTATCACTGGCTGGAGTAGCGGGGTTCAGGTATGTCTCCGAACCATGTCAGAATTTGCCGATCGAATTAAATGTGCCATATTATTAAATGGAGGAATATCGCTCAAGTTAAGTGAAGGCTCACAAATCACAGAATATGAAGAAAATATCCGCTCTTTATTACCGAAGATTGGTAAAAATAAGCGCATGGCAAAACTTTATTGCGATTTAATTTATGGAGGAACCACTCAATTGAAAGAAAAAGACGAAGAATCGATGAGCACCATTTTGACAAGTACTGACCCACATTTATTATATATGACCAGCATGCCATTTCGCACACCTGAAGCGCTCTATCGTTATGCAAACATGATGTCAAGAATGTTTGCAGAACAGGATGATGCATATACCAGTTCAATTGATACACCAGTGCTAGTTTACGGAGGCCTTAATGATAAAATCACCCATCCTGATGTTGCTAAAAACCTAACATCAGCCTTAAAAAATGCAAAATTACACATCTCAAATGATAAAGATCATTTTGCACAGTTTTATGAAAGATCTGTTGCCCAAATGATTAATAAATTTTGTCAACAACACAACATCTAAAACAATTGTAACTGCTCATCCCTCTCGTTATTACCGCCTAGGCGGTAATCTCCACAAAGGTTACTGATTATTCTCACTTAATTTGGTAACTTTTCAAATAGATTCCCGCCTTCGCGGGAATGGCGGAATAAGTAGTAACAAACAATTAACAGAAACAATTAATAGAGAATACAAAAATAAAAATGGCACATGTGATTAAAAGGCTATTGCTTCATACGCTAGAAGTCTACCCAAAACAAGCAGCATTATCAATTGGCAAAGATGAATACACTTACCAGCAGTTCCTGTCTCCAGTTATTGAATATAATGAAATTTTATCAGCAAAATTGGAAAATCAGCAAGCAATTGGAGTATTAGCCAACAAATCATTACTTGGTTTTCAATGTATCGTTAGTACATTTATAGCAAATAAAACATATGTACCTCTAAACCTTCGATATCCTCCAGAACGTAATGCAGAAATAATACGTCAAGCTGGCATAAAAACTATTTTCATTGACTCAAGCTGTGAAAACATTGCTCAAAAACTTTATGAGCACATGAATAATAACATTGAATTAATCTATTTTGATACAATTAAAAATGGTACGCTTAAACACCGCTTTGTAGCGGCGCAAAATCAGTCAATTCCTCAAAATAACATCAAGGCAGATATTGCCTATTTATTATTTACTTCAGGCAGCACGGGAAAGCCGAAAGGAGTACCAGTATTTGATACCAATATTCATAGTTATTTGACCCATATCTCTCAAGCATATGAATTTTTTCCTGAAGACAGGTTTTCACAGTTTTTTGATTTTACTTTTGATTTATCCTTACATGACATGCTAGTCTGTTGGCAACATGGTGCCTGTTTATGTCCCGCCAATAAAATAGGACTTTTAATGCCCTTACAATTTGCAAAAAAACAAGCCATCAGCATATGGTTTTCTGTCCCTTCACTGGCTCTAGCTGCCAAGGATTTAATGCGCCATAAATTTAAAAACTTTCAATTAAGCACAATTAGATATAGCTTCTTTTGTGGCGAAGCTTTCCCAACTCAACTGGCCAAAGACTGGCTCAAAATCACAGCCAATGCCCCAGTAATCAACCTATATGGACCAACAGAGGCAACCATTGCCTTCACCGCATTTAATTGTAATGAAGGACTCAATGCTGATATGAGTGTGGTTCAGATCGGCACCCCACTGGGCGAAAACATGTGCCAAATTATTAGCAGCGATGGTTCACCCTGCTCAATAGGTGAACAAGGTGAGTTATGTCTCAGTGGCCCACAAACTTTCAATGGGTATTTAAATCGAAAAGACTTAACCCAGGCAGCACTCCACATACAACAATTAACCAATGGCAGACGTATTTATTGGTACCGAACAGGTGATATTGCTTCGCAACTTGAAGATAAAAATTATATCTATCATGGCCGTAATGATAGACAGGTTCAGGTCAAAGGTTTTCGTGTAGAGCTACAAGAAGTTGAGCATTTATTGCGTACACTAATCTCTAGTGGAACATTGGCTGTTATCGCCTACCCTCTCAGCGATATTGGAGAAGCCATAGCTCTGACTGCCTTTATTACTCACACCGACGCCGAAAACCTTCAACTACCAGAACAATGTAAACAGCTACTTCCCCATTATATGTTACCTGATCATTTTGTTCCTCTGAAAGAATTCCCATACAATGCCAACGGCAAATTGGATTATAAACAACTTAAATCAATCGCAGAAAAACAAATAAAATAATAAGGTAGTTATTCAGTGTGTTTAGGGGGATTACTATAAGGCTGGGAAATAACTCACGTGCACGAGACTTTAGTTTTGTCGTTCTCAATATTCTAAATAACAAAGACTTAAGGCAGGGTTAAAACCCAGCACCCAAGAAATTCTGAGTTATTTCACAAATCCAGTATGTCAACCTGAATAAACTTGCTAGACAGTTACATAATAGCTGAGATTATGTTCTCCTACCCCCTAATCATCTTATAAAAATACTGGAAACAAAGATACAGCTAAATACTATTGAAATATAATCTATCTGCCCCAATCTACTATGATTTAAAGGCATCAAAACACTTTGAACAAAACACTAACAATAAATATCTATCAAGACCCAACAAAACATGTGCAAACATTTCTCTTAAGCTGGCAGAAGTTTGGGACTTATGAACAAAGTTCTGATTTAGACTACACCCTAATAGGGAAAAATAGCCTGACCTCAATCTTGAGCATGACCCAGGATAGCATTACCATAGCAGGGCAAATTCCCAGCGAGACTTTCATGATTATTGACACCTTAGCTAAAGCCTGTGAGGCGGATAAGGTGATAGAAGGTGAAGTCATTGATAAAAATCAAACTCGCTATCAGGCAAATAATCAAACATTTAACAGTCCATTTGGAAGCGGTGCAGGAGCAACTTTTCAGGTTCCTTTTGGTATGGGTAGATTTCCCAAAATAACGGCATTATCGAAAACAAAATTAATATTATTACTCATCATTGTACTACCAATACCTATTATTATGATACCTATCATTATTGTTATTACGATAGTAAAAATTATTATGTTTAAGTTGAATTTTAAATAGTATAATCAACAGCATGTGCACTCATGCAATCATTAACAACACACCAACTCTAATGAAAATAAAAAAAATACTAATAGCCAATCGCGGTGAAATTGCCTGTCGAATTATACAGACATGCCAGAAACTGAAAATTAAAACCGTAGCCATTTATGCAGAAATAGAACGCAATGCTAAACATGTGCAGATGGCTGATGAAGCTTTCTTAATCACCGCAGCCACCCCAACAGCTACTTATCTGGATGCAAATAAGATTGTAGAAATAGCTAAAGACAATGATGTCGATGCTATACACCCAGGTTATGGCTTTTTATCAGAAAGAAGTGAATTTGCACAGACTATTGAAGAAGCTGGATTAATTTTCATTGGTGCTCCTATTGCCGCTCTGGATTTAATGGGTTCTAAAGCTGCAGCTAAACAGACCATGATAAAAGCTGGTGTAGCCTGTGTTCCAGGCTTTCATGGTGAAGAACAGGACCGTGATTTTTTACAACAGCAAGCTGATGAAATCGGTTATCCACTATTGATAAAAGCCAGTGCTGGCGGCCGTGGTAAAGGCATGAAAATTGTTAATAAATCCTCTGAATTTAATGAAGCATTAAATTCAGCCAAACGAGAAGCCATAAAAAGTTTTGCTAATGACCATGTAATTTTAGAACGATTCATCACCAGACCCAAACACATAGAAGTCCAGGTATTTGCTGATTCGCAAGGCAATGTGGTGCATTTATTTGAACGTGACTGTTCCAGCCAGCGACGCTATCAAAAGATTGTCGAAGAGGCACCAGCTACCTGTATCAATGATACAACAAAACAGGCTATGTACCAAGCCGCTGTTTCCGCAACCAAGGCCGTTGATTATCAAGGTGCAGGAACCATTGAGTTTATTGTACAGGGTGATGAATTTTTCTTTATGGAAATGAATACACGCTTACAGGTTGAACATCGCGTCACAGAAATGATTACAGGTACTGATTTGGTCGAATGGCAAATACTGGTCGCATCTGGACAACCTTTGCCCTTGAAGCAACACGAAATTCACTGCAATGGTCATGCAATACAGGCACGTATATATGCTGAAGATAGCTTCAATGGGTTTTTACCTGCCACAGGTCTGTTAGAGGATATTCAGTTTTGTAGTGGTGAAAATATCATCATTGACACGGGCATTGAAAAAAGCAATAATATCAGCATTCATTTTGATCCCATGATAGCTAAAACAGTCTGTTGGGCTACCAATAGAACGGATTGTATTGCTAAAATATTACATAATTTGGATCACACTTTTATAGTTGGGGTGAAAACCAACCTTGGCTTTTTGTCTGGCTTAATTTCAGCACCTGAATTTTCAAACAATAGCATCTACACTAACTCATTAGATAATGGCAATTTAAAAATAAACCTGCCAGAAATTTCTAACATAATCTTGGCTACACTCATTACAAAAACCTCAAATAATGAGGCCATTTCTGCTTGGTCAGGCAATGATGGCTGGAGCAATTCAGGAAATTATTATAATGACTATTCATGGCACTACAATGATGAAGAAGTTAAAATACGGGCAAGAATTAACAATCAAGCTGTACTCTTGTCTGATGGTACACACCTTGAAGTTGATGACAATGCATTGTTAAATGAAAGCCAACAGCAGCTACAACTGATCTCAAATCACCAAAGATATATTTTTGATAAGCTTAATCACCAATCAAATACAACACCACAAAACGAAGGTGATATTATTTCACCCATGCCAGGAAAAATTCTGGAGATCAAAGTCAATATCGGCGATAAAGTTAAACAGCAACAAACTCTGCTGGTTATGGAAGCCATGAAGATGGAGTTGGCGCTTAAAACAAACAGTGATGCCACCGTAAAGGCAATTTTGGTTAATAAGGATGATGTTATAACTGCTGATACCATCCTTATTGAGTTAGAACAATCATGAGCTTACTGGCAAATAAGATCAAAATTGTAGAGGTCTCCCCACGTGATGGCCTGCAAAATGAAAAACAGGCTATCGACTTAAATACCAAGTTAGAGCTAATAGACAGACTTGTTGATGCAGGGCTAAAAAATATAGAAGTTACTGGTTTTGTCAGCCCTAAATGGGTACCTCAACTGGCAGATTCAGCACAACTTTGCCAACAATTAAATCAACAACAAGATGTTAATTATTCTGCATTGGTTCCTAATGTTAAAGGCATGCAAGCCGCCATAGCAGGTAATATTAAAGAAGTCGCAGTATTTACTGCCGCATCTGAGAGTTTCACCAAAAAAAATATAAACTGTAGCATTGAAGAATCACTGCAACGTTTTGAGCCCGTAATTGCACTGGCAAAACAACATGACGTTAAGGTTCGTGGTTATGTGTCCTGCGTGCTTGGCTGTCCGTATGAAGGAGAAGTTAAGCCAGAAAAAGTTGCTCAAGTTGCTGAAAAATTATTCAACCTTGGTTGTTATGAGGTCTCTTTAGGAGACACCATAGGTACAGGCACTCCACTCAAAGCCCAGCACATGTTTAATGCCTGCCTACAAGTCGCCGCAATTGACAGGCTTGCCCTGCACTTTCACAACACCTATGGACAAGCTCTGGCCAATATTTATGCCTGCCTGCAATTGGGAGCCAGCATCATTGACTCATCGGTTGCAGGACTTGGAGGCTGTCCTTATGCCAAGGGAGCCAGTGGTAATGTCGCAACAGAAGATGTCATCTATATGCTCCAGGGTATGAATATTGAAACCTCTATAAATTTAAATAAATTGATTGAAACAGGCAACTGGATTAGTAAATCCCTTAACACACTCACCAGCTCTCAAGTTGGCAGAGCCAATCACAAGTAATATTTAAAGAATTATGAGAAAGGTTGTTTTATTTTTTTTACTCATTTTAGCCACTCTATTTAGTATTTACATACTAACTAACGACACTAATACTGAGAAAAAAATAGCACAATGCATAAATAAAATACTTGATGACGCAAAAATTGACGCTATTGACATTGATACCAAAGATCGAGGCTCCTCACCAATAATAAAAGGCATTGTCAGTAAACAGCATAAAGCCAAGGTGCTGAGCTTGTTAAAAGGCCAATGCGGGATAACTGAGTTACAGGACTTTGTAGAAATCAAAACCATAACAAAAGTATTACATCCATGGCTTAATTTTAAAATTGATAATGTTAATAACATTATCACTGTTTCTGGACAAGTACACAGTCAATCCGAGCTTGATGATATTCTTACCAGCTTTGCCACAAACGACAAAACCGTTGTTCATAATCTAAGCGTTAACGAACTCATCTCAGCCAGCGACTATGCAATTTATAGCACATTAATCATGGCATCAGCTGATAACATCCAGTTAGCCGATATCACTATAAATAAAGGTGAGATAATTTTAAAAGGGCTGGTCAGAGACAAGATCCGAGAAAGGGAAACCCTCTTAAAACTACAACAAATATTTACCGATGAAATGACAATCATCAATCAGCTGGAACTGGTAGTCAAACATCGCAGAGAAATCGAAGGCTTAAAATTTGACTTAGCTCCAATGCCAATTCTTCAACCACCAAATAAAACCAACAATATTCCGTTATAAAGCAAAAAATAACTCAGCCTTCAGGAAGACGAAGTTTGCCATCCATCAATCCTTTACGTAGATATTTGATCTTGTCAAGTACGGCAAAATACTCCGATGAAACATTTTCTTTTGAAAAGCTGAGTAACACCAGCTTTTTCTGATATTTTTTTATTTGGGCATTGATATCAACATTTATGATAACTTTTCTTTCACGAATTTTTTGCACATGGGATTGTGGGTCTCTCATTTCATTTTTTCCGTAGTTATTTTAATAGTAAGTCTATTTTAGCCAAAGTCTATAGTAATATTTGTGAACAATTTCATAATTATTGACATTATTAAGGTTATTATTCAGCAAATCACTATCAGTTATTGATGCATAAATACACCCTTTAATTACGCATCACGATCAGACTAATAGAAATCATAATGACCAACCTCAATATCCATACCATTTATCTCTGACACTATTAACCCTGCGGCATAATACCGTAAATTCAGTCTAATCCTATTTGTTTGTAGCAAGGCATCAGCATAAAGGTTTAGCCATCCTATATCAAATGCTGATAACGCAGACTACAAGCGAATAGGATTAGACCTTTCTTAGACAAATCAATCAGTTAGGGACTTCAAGAAATCCCCATCTCTACGTTATAGCTTTAATCAATGGAACGACCATTAATAGCAAGCTAAGCCTTGATATGAGAATTCCTTGAAGTCCTGAATTGCGGTATTATGCCGCAGGGTTAATATTCAGAGAGATTAATTTTATTCAGTTATTCTTAATCTACATTCCTTATTCTTCAACAACAGCCTATACAATGCTGGCACAACCAACAATGACATAAAGGTAGAAACCAAAAGCCCAGAAATAATAGTCCATGCCAATGGTGGCCATAAAGTACTCTTGGTAATGACCAATGGGAAAAGACCTGCCACTGTGGTGATTGTTGTCAACAATATTGGCCTGGCACGCCTTTTGACCGCCTGAATAATTGCCTTATTGAACTCCATGGATTCATTTAGATTTTTCTGAATCAAATCTAACATTACAATAGCATTGTTGACCACGATTCCTATCAATGCCAACACACCCAAAATTGCAGTAAACCCAAAAGTGGTGTTTGTTAACAGCAAACCCAATGGAACACCTGCAAATGCCAAAGGGATGGTAATCAGAATTATCGCCACCTTGATAAAAGAATTGAACTCAATGAGTAAAAACATCAATAACAATATCATGCCTATTGGAACAGCACCACCCAGAGATTTATTAGCTTTTTGGGACTCTTTATTGGTGCCTGCAATTTGTATTGTCACGCCTTTTGCTAACTCTAAATCTTCTAAAACTGGTTGCAAATCCTGTAAAACAGATGCATAAGTCGTATGTATCTGGATCTCTGAAAACACAGATGATGTGCGTTGTAAATCATAATGATGAACAGCAGCAGGTAACCAAGCCAATTTTATATCCAACAGCTCTCTTAACGGAATACTTTCACCATTTAATTGTAATTCAATATTTTCCAATTGCTCTAGTGGAAAATTGATACCACGTTCATCTCTGATGACAATATTAATTGGATCTTTTGCACGCCTATACTGACCAACAACCAGGCCACCTGTAGCTAAGCCAATAGATTGCGCCACCTGTTTTCGATTAATTTGATAGTGGTTTAACATTTCATCTTTAAACTTAAATTGATAGCTAGGTAATCCTACACCTAAATCATTACGCACATCTCTTGTGCCTTCAGTTTTCTCGATAATCTGTTGAATTTGGTGTACCGTATCACCCAGTAATTCACGATTCTGAGCAAATACCTTTATCTCAATTGGCGCAGTCACTGGAGGTCCTTGCCCTAATTTATTGGCAATGATATCAACATTTGGATATCGGGGTTTTACCTCATCATGTATCCATTTTATTAAAGCGTTGGCATGGCTGGCATCATTCAGCTCTACATCAATTCTTGATATATTGGGAGACCTGGGTTTTTCAAGTAAATTATAATAAAAATTAGGCCCTGAATTGCCGCTAAATGCATAGCTATGTTGCACATGAGGTTGCTTGAGAATTTCTAGAGATAACTCTCTTGCTATGGCACTATTGTGCCTCAGGTTCGTACCCTCAGCAAAGGTAATATCAACGACAATCTGATTTCTATCGGTACTGGGGAAAAAGTCCTTTTTAACAAAATTAAATAACAGCATAGATGTAACAATAAACGCCAGTGCTATTAATAATACATTTTTTGGATTATTAGTGGCTAGTTTGCCAAATTTTTCACCCATTTGCATTATTTTTGACTGTTGCGAATGCTGACTTGAGCTTAAAAATAAATGACTGAAAGCAGGTGTCACAAAAATCGAATAAATATAACTGATGGTAATTGACAGCATAATAACCACAGGAATGGCATTGGTAAAATCACCAGTATTGCCTTTCGCCATCAACATTGGTATAAAAGCAGCTAGGGTTGTACCTGTTGCCGAAAATAATGAAAATGACAACTGTTTAACAGCAAGAATGGACGCCTCTGATTTTCGCATCCCCTGATCAATATGGTATTGAATATTTTCCACCATAACTATGGCATTATCCACTAGCATCCCCAATGCAATCACCATGCCTGATATGGCCATCTGGTGTAACACGTTGCCAGTAAAATTATACACAGCAAGAGCAGTAAACGTCACTAAAGGGATAATACTGGCTACTACCAAACCAGGTCTTATACCTAAGAAAAATGTCAAAACCATGCTAACCAGCAACATTCCCATTAATAATGACTTTCCTAATTCTGCAATCCGGTCTGCCACTCTGTTGGGTTGAAAGAAAATAGGTTTGATTGTTACTGAAGGATAGTCATCAGCAATTTCTAACATTTTTTGACGGATTCTCTCACCAAATTTTACCACATTTAGCTGATTTGCTGGTACAAACATACCAATACCTATGGCACGCTGTCCATCTAGCCAGAAAACAGAAGTCGCATCCTGTTTTACTCCATAACTGATATCTGCCAATGCTGTCAAAGGTAAATTTGTACCGTCAGGAAGGGTGATTAAAGTATTTTTGATTTCATCAACTGACTGATACTCCGTTTGGGCATTTAAAAGAACTTGTCGACTATCAGACTGTAATGACCGTAAGGGAATCAATTCAGTCTTATTGGTGATTTGCCTCACTATATATTCTGGATTTAAACCCAAATTTTTCAATGTTTCATTATGTGGCTTTATCACAATTTCTTCTTCTGGCTGTGCATAAAATGTGATCTTCGATAACTCAGGAATAGTCAACAACTTGGTCTTGACCTCTTCAGCAATCCCACGCATTTGCATGATGTCATTTGAACCTGTTATGGCATAAACCACCAATGGTGTATCAATCACCCTATCATTTAAAACAGGCTCTAACACCCCATTGGGAAATTTAATCTTTGCCCGCTCTATCGCATCTCTTATGTGGCTCCAGCCTGTGTCGGTATCATAAATATATTCTTTCATTCGAATAGTGATTTGGCTGAAACCCGCTCTGGCAATGCCTTTTATTTCACTGACTTCTTCTACTTGCGATATCTCCTGCTCCAATGGTTTTAATACCAGGTTCTCAATATCTTCTACACTGGCACCTGGATATTGGGTTAATACAAAACCATTCCTGTAGGGGAAAAAGGGATCTTCCTGACGCTTCATATCAAACCAGGCATTCATACCTGCCAAAGCTAATAATATCGCTGTGGTCAATATTAAACGTTTTTGATGAACCAGCAGTTTGGTTATATTCATTGGATTTCTTGCAACCTCATCCCAGTAGAAATTTTACTTTGCCCCTTTATAACCACAGAGCCCTTTATCTCATCATGACTGGTAAAAACAATCTGACCTTTTTCGATAAATAAAGGTTTAATATAGTTCTTCATCGCCTTACCATCGACCGATGAAAATAGATAAGGTTGATTGATGCCATCATCGACAACAACCTCCAAAGGCAGTTGATATACGTTGTTATATTTTTGTGGGAACTTCAATACCACCTGCTGTCCGATGGCCTTATCAACAGCTGTTGTCAACTGTAGAATCACCTTCATTAAATGAGAATTAGCATCTGCGGTTTGTGCTAATTCAATTATTTTAAATTTAACGGTCTGATTATCATAAACACCTGCAATGAGGTCATTTACCTTTAAATTTTTCCATAATAATTTCGTTATATTGACTTCAACTTCAAGAATGTCTTGTTGGTATACAGACATAACTACTTGACCTGCCTGCACAAATTCTCCCACTTGTTTATCTATCATCACAATAGTACTGACAAACGGCGCCAGAATGATTGACTCCAGCTGATTAGCCTGGGCTAAATCAATTTGTGCCTGAATTAATTTTTCCTGAGCAATTAAATCTTTATAATCCGTTTCTTTGTGTTCCAATGTATTTTTACTGGTAGAATTTTTCCTCCTTAATTCTTTTAAATTGGCAACATCTCTTTTAACCTGTACAATTTGAGCTTTAATAGATTCTAATTTTGCCAGATTTAATAATATATTCGGATCCAGATTAGGATTATAGAGGCTCATCAACGCTTGTCCCTGCTCCACCTCATCACCAATTTTGACAAAAACTTGATCAACCGTTCCTGATAGTTGAAATGATAAATCAGCTCTGTTGGTCGCCAAAAAAACAGCAGGAACTTCGTGCAACCTGATCACATTATCAGTAACAATATATGTTGTTACTACTGATGTTGATAAAATTTCTGTACTTTTTTCTTGAGTCATATCAGCACATGCACCTAAAAAAACAAATAAAACCAAACCAAATATCTTGAAAATTTTCATGCTTTTACCCCATTAATAATAAAACCTACAAAATCATTCACAAATTGTGAATCCTCTGCATATAATTCATCTGACCATTGTTTAAAATGAGGTTTTGCACTCATGTAATAATTTATTGCCGATATAAAAGATACAATCAAATTAATCGGTGCGAAATCGTTCCTGAATACACCAGAATCCTGAGCTTTTTTTATCAGCTCGCAACCTCTTTTTATCAATTGTTTATCATACTTACCACTACAGGTATCATTTTCTAGATTGCTCCAAGAATGCATACGCAATATATCTGGATTACTTTTCAAAAATTCAAAATATTTATAAATCGATTCAGAAATAAGTGCAACAGGTGTTTCTGCATGCTCAAACAAATCCATTTGATGTGTAGCAAAACTGGCAAAAACTGTTTCTTTAACCTCTTCCCACAACTCCTGTTTGCTGGAAAAATGGTGAAAAATTAAACTCTTTGCCACATCTGCTTCCTTGGCAATTTGTGCTATTGATACATGACTAAAGCCCTTATCGGAAAAAAGTTTAAATGCTGTTTGTAATATTTTTTCTTTGTTTGATTTCATTATTAAACCTGTAAAACATAAAAATATATCGAAATAAAATGGCAAATACTGCCTATTAATACAAATATATGAAAAATGGCATGATTGAATTTAAGTTTATGGATAGCATAGAGAAGCGCTCCAACCGTATAGGAAACACCTCCAGCTAACAACCAGAACAAACCATCAGTTGACAAGCTATTTTTCAGTGGTTCAAATGCAAAAACAATCAACCAACCCATGACCACATAGGCCAGTGTTGATATCAATGTAAAGCGCCCTGTAAAAAATAGTTTGAGCGTGACTCCAAGTACTGCCAGCCCCCAAGAAATAGCAAACAGAGTCCAGCCAATTTTGCCATTTAATGTCACCAGTGTGTATGGCGTATAAGTGCCAGCGATAAGTAAATAAATGGCCGCATGATCAAATATTTTATATCTTTTACGTAAACCTGGTTCTTGTGTAAGATGATAAAAAGTTGATGCTGTATAAAGCATTATTAAGCTCACTCCGTAAATACCATAACTGATTAAGTGCCAGACATTACCATATTGCAGAGCTTTTATTAATAATAATACCAGGGCAATTATGCTCAAGATCAGTCCAATTGCATGTGAAATATAATTAACTCTCTCTTCAGCAAGGCTATAGTATTTAAGTGTTTTTAACTTGGACATAAGTATATTTATTCAATAAACGTCACATTATGCACTGACTGACCGCTCGGTCAATATTTTATTGTATTTATGATGTTTTGCCCCAAAAAGTGGTTTTCTTACTGTTTTTATGCATTTTTTTAAAAATACTATACATGTATCTATAGTATATACGGTAAAATATGCACCGCTGGTAAGACTAACAGCTAATATTTATGTTTACGCACAATGATATCTCTTAATTAAGATTCTTTTAAGTTCCACGTAAGTAATTCCTGCATTTTTCAGCACAACAATAATTTGATAAGTATTTTGTCAAATATAGATTTAAAAATTAATTTTGGAGATTTCCGATGAGTAAGACAAGTGGTAAAGTAAAGTGGTTCGATGAGAAGAAAGGTTTCGGTTTTATCGAACGTGACGGCGGTAGTGATGTATTTGTACATTTCAAAGCTATAGCTAGTGATGGATTCAAAACTTTGTCTGATGGACAAGCAGTTGAGTTTGATGTAGAAGATGGCCAGAAAGGTCCACAAGCTGCAAATGTAACTGTATTATAATTTCATATATACTTTTATAAAAAAAGGCAACCTAAATGGTTGCCTTTTTTTTATCTTGCAAAAATAGGATTTAGCCTTTACTATTTATGTTTAATCCTAATTGTACGAAACTAAAAAACATGTTGATGCCAACAATCATTCAATTATTATAAATGGGCATATTTAAAGCCACAATACCATTAATTATTTTGGCGGCATTGGCTATATATGCTAAACAGAATTTTTTATTATTACCCAAATCACTGGCTGATGCCATGCAATACCTACCTATACTGCTCATCATGTTTGCTTCTGCAGTCACTTTACACTTTAATCAGGCACGAATTTTTGCTTATGTGCTTATTTTAAGCAGTCTTTATTTTTCACTGGATTATCACTGGCTCAATTCTGAACTCAAATTTGCGTTATTCACAACTTTAATACCGCTATTATTACTGGCTATAATGTTAGTGCGAGAACAGGGTGTTTTTTCAATTAAAGCCTTACCCTTATACTTATTGTTTATCTTCACTTTGCTATTTGCCTTATGGCTAATTCGAGAGCAACCAGACTGGGCAATTAAATACCTTTTTAGCGATTGGCTACCTACTCGCTATTTTGACTGGACAGAACTACCCCAAACTGCCTTGGGTATTTTTCTTATGACCACTTTAAGTTTAATTGTTTTACTAACACTTCGTCAAAACAGTATTACAGCTGCCGCCATGGGTGTGATTATTATTTTATTTATTTCTTTACACTTAAGATCTCAAAATAACGATTTAATCATATTAATCAGCTCTGGTTTAATATTATGCCTGTTTATCGTTCTTCAGGAATCATGGCGAATGGCCTATCTTGATGAACTAACCCAGTTACCAGGGAGAAGAGCACTGCGTGAGAAATTACAAAGCCTGGTGGGTATTTATGCTATCGCAATGGTTGATATTGATTTTTTTAAAAAGTTTAATGATAAATATGGTCATGATACTGGTGATGAAGCCTTAAGAATGGTTGCGGCAAAGTTAAAAAAAGTAACTGGAGGAGGTGTAGCCTATCGATATGGGGGCGAAGAATTCACCCTAGTATTTGCCAATAAAAGTATCGAACAAGTAACAGAGCACCTTGAAAAAACCAGAAAACTAATTGCCAATGCGCCCTTTGTTGTCAATCGACGGATAAACAACAAGCAGAACAAATCAATAAAAAATAAAACTGCATCAATTACCGTCTCAATTGGTGTCGCCGATTCCATTGATATCAGTACAGCTGATGAAACGCTAAAACAAGCCGATATTGCTTTATATCAAGCCAAGAAAAAAGGCCGTAACCGCATTGCAATATAATTTTTTAAATCAAGCTTTGAAAATAACGGTATCTGAGTTAATCACATCTAACGTTAAGCACCAATACTCGGCAATATATTCAAATGTAGCAATACTATAAAAACACACATGAGTTAGATCATTTTTGTAATGCCAGTTTTTAAATCTGTCTTTATCAATAACACGTTTGGTCATGATGCCTAAATAGGCATCTTTTTTAAGCATCTTTGTCAACATTGATATTTCTTTATGCGGATGATGTAAATGCTCCAATACCTCAGTACAGGTAATAAAATCGTAATCGACAGTTAAGCATTCACTATTATTGGCATAATAAACATCATAATTATAAACAGCAAATCCCTGCTCTTTGAGCATAATTGAGATGGTTGGCCCAGGACCACTACCGAAATCCAAACCAATGGCATTTGATTTGAGCCTCTGAGTTAAGGGAATAAGCAGTTTATTTAAAAATTGACGATATCCCCTATCATCAGGTGAGTTTTGGTGTTGATCGTAAACAGCTTTTTCCTGTTGAGCCGTTACATACTGTTCAGGCTTAACAAATACCAGTAGACATACTGCACACTGCCAATAATCCCTTATCTTATCTTGATGATAATGTTGAAAATCATTATTTAGGCATAAAGGACAAGTCATGATAAGTATTTAAAATCAAAAGCCTTTAATAAACTCCGTCAAGATAGTTTTAAATGTTGCTGAGGCTTTATTGGCATATTTCATGGTTTGTTCATGTGATAACGGTTGGTCATCCATGCCCGCAGCGTAGTTGGTTATCACTGACAAAGCCAAAACTTTCATTTTTTGCTGTCGGGCAATTATTGTCTCTGGTACAGTTGACATACCTGCAGCATTGGCTCCAAGTATTTTAATTGCATTGATTTCGGCTGGTGTTTCAAATTGTGGGCCACACATCCAGGCATACACGCCTTTGCTTAAATGGATATTATTTTCTTCGGCAATAGTTAGTATTTTATGACGCAGTATCTTGTCAAATGCGTTGACCATATTAACGAATCTTTCGTTACCTGTTTCAGAAAATAAAGGTGAGACTCCAGTAAAATTAATGTAATCATTGATAACCATAACACTACCAGGTCCAGCATTGGTATCCAGTGAGCCCGCAGCATTGGTGAGGATAATGGTTTCACATCCCAGTTGCTTAAAGCAGTGAATTGGGGTTTTCATCGCGTCAACCTGTGCATTTTCATAATAGTGCACCCTACCCTGCATGGCTACTATTTGTGTGCCTCCGACTTTACCCAGGATCAACTTGCCAGCATGGCCCCCAACACCAGAAACAGGAAAACCCTCTAATTCCGCATACTAGATTTCGGCTATTTTTTCTATGGAGTCAGCAAACTCACCTAAGCCAGAACCTAACACTAAGGCTACTTTCGGTGAAAAATTTGGGGCTATTGATTTTATGTATTGTATACATTTCATATTTTTACTCTCATTATTCACCATACGGTGTCCAGATATTTTTTACATCAGTTGCCTGGTTTAAGAACTCTTTGCCTTGACCAAGCTTGTTGTCGAACCAGTCACGTGCTTTACCATTATTGACCCATGTGCGTTTTAAATTTGCAGCAGAGGCTTTCTCTACCATTGTAGAGCCGGCTTTATCTCCAAAATACCAGACTGATTCTACTTCATAATGATCAGCCAATACTTGTGCTAGTTCATTCTTATCACCAGTAATAATATTGACCACACCTGCTGGCACATCAGAGGTCTCAAGTATTTGATAGAACTCTAATGCCATTAATGCAGAAGCCTGTGATGGAATAATAACAATACGATTACCCATGGATATAGCAGCTGCCATCAATGAAATGAACCCCAATAAAGGACTTTCATCAGGGCAGATAATGCCCATAATTCCATTGGCCTCAGGCATCGCCAACACCACTCCACGCAGGGGAACGGTATGAACTGCACCATCTAACTTATCGGCATAAGCAGCGTAATAAAACAGCCTCTCAATGCAAGTATACACTTCATTTTGAGCATTCTCTAAAGTTAAACCTGTCAATGATTGAATATGAATAGCAAACTCATCCGCTCGCAAGGCCAAATTTTCAGCAATGAAATACAAAACCTGAGCGCGATTATGGGCAGTGGTATTGGTCCAGCCTGTTGCTTTTCTGGTTGCTTCTACAGCATTACGTATATCTTTGCGGTTGCCCTTACCTATGTGCGCTAACAATTCACCCTTGGCAGAAACCACTGCCTGAGAGTAACCCCCATCTGGTCTGGTCTGTTTGCCACCTATATAAAACTTGGGAGTTCTGTCTACCATTGCAATGCTTCTTTGACTTTTTAATTCAAATATTTTCTGCGCTTTAGCAATCTTGAGGCTTTTTTCATACTTTGGCTTTAAGTAAGCGTACATACCCTCTATTCCACCTTCACGACCAAAACCAGATTCTTTTTTACCACCAAACCCAGCTGCTGCATCAAATTGATTGGTACAATTTATCCACACCACACCAGCGATAACTTTTGGCGCCATATCCATGGCTAGATTGATGTTTTCACTCCAAATACTACAAGCCAGACCATAACGGACATTATTGGCCAGAGCCACTGCCTCAGATGGGGTTCTAAAGGTCATAGATATTAATACAGGACCAAATATTTCTTCTTGTGCAACATAATGAGCGGTATCCACTTCAGTTAAAAGTGTTGGTGGATAAAAACAGCCACACTCTGGCAAAGTAATATCAGGTTGAAATAATTCAGCTCCTTCTGCCACTCCCAATTTAACCAATTCAGCAATTCTCTTTTGTTGTGATGGATCTATTATCGCTCCAATATCTATTGATTTATCTAATGGGTCACCAACACGTAATTTTTCCATGCGGGCTTTTAGTTTTTCATGAAACCTGTCTGCAATGCTTTCCTGCACTAATAATCGTGACCCTGCACAACAAACCTGCCCCTGATTAAACCAGATAGCATCAATCAAACCTTCAATGGCACTGTCTATATCAGCATCATCAAAGACAATAAAGGCTGACTTACCACCAAGTTCTAGCGTTAATTTTTTACCTGTTCCTGCTGTTTGCTCGCGGATTAAACGCCCAACATCGGTTGAACCCGTAAATGCAATCTTACCGATGTCTTTGTGATTAACTATGTGCGCACCTGTCTTGCCATCACCCGTGACTATATTAACCACCCCTTTGGGTAAACCCGCTTGCATACAAATTTCAGCAAATAACAATGCGGTTAAACTGGTATACTCAGCTGGTTTCAAGACAATAGTATTTCCTGCAGCCAATGCAGGTGCAATTTTCCACGCCATCATCAATAACGGGAAATTCCACGGGATAATTTGTCCAGCCACACCTATGGCTTCATAATCATCCAGCTTATCTTCCAATAGCTGTGCCCAACCTGCATGATGATAAAAATGTCTGATAACCAGAGGAATATCAACATCACGACTCTCACGAATGGGCTTGCCATTATCCAGACTTTCCAATACAGCAAATAGACGCGAGTGTTTTTGTATCAGCCTGGCAATGGAATATAAATACTTTGCCCGTTGAAAACCAGATAAATTAGCCCACGAATCCTGAGCTGCATTGGCAGCCATAACGGCAATATCTACATCTTTTTCACTGGCTTGGGTAATCTCGGCTAATTTTTCGCCATTTGCAGGGTTATATGTATAAAAATATTTTGCCTTTTTATTGTGAATGAACTCACCATTGATGAATAACCCAAATTTTTTATTGTAGTCATTTATCCAAGCCATGGCTGCATCTGTATTTTCGGGTGCTTTACCATAATCCATTGTTTCTAAAATTTTCATAATGCTCATTGTCTTAACCTATTGCGTGTCTAAAACTGGCAGAATATTTACCAGTTATGTGATGTTCTAATTGTCTTTCTATATCTCCGAGTAAACTACTGGCACCAAATCTAAATAGCTCTGGCTCTAACCAGTCTCGCCCTAACTCCTCTTTCATTAAAATAAGATACAATAAACTTTCTTTGGCTGTACTGATTCCGCCTGCTGGTTTGTAACCAATTTTATAACCTGTTTTTTCATAGTATTCCCTAATCATTCTCACCATGACCAGGCTCACAGGTAATGTTGCATTGACTTTCTCTTTACCAGTTGAGGTTTTAATAAAATCAGCACCAGCCATCATACAAACCATTGATGCCTTGGCTACATTACGCAATGTTCCCAGTTCGCCTGTTGCCAAAATGGTTTTCAAATGGGCATCACCACAGGCTTTTCTATAGGCAACCGTCTCATCATAGAGGGCTTGCCAGTCCTGAGCAAAAACATGTCTGCGCGAAATGACGATGTCAATTTCTGTAGCACCAGCTACTACTGAACGTTTAATTTCTTCCACGCGTAAATCGAATGGCGTTAAACCTGCAGGAAAACCAGTAGAAACCGCAGCCAGTTGCACACCTGAGCCTTTTAAAAATTCACTGGCAGCAGCCAACATCTCATGATAAACACAGACAGCTCCTGTAGTAACGGTTAACTTATCAACTCCTAGTGCTTTAAGCATGTCTTTACGCACAGGGTTTTTGGCCTTTTCACACAATCTTTTCACTCGCCTAACGGTATCATCACCTGCCAGAGTGGTTAAATCTATACAACTCAACGATTTTAACAACCATGCAGCTTGATGTTGCTTTTTTATGGAACGCCTGCCAGCATAACTGGCTGCCCGCCTTTCTATGGCACTCTTATTAATCTGAATTTCATTAACCCACTTAAGATTAAATGCCGTACCTGGATTTCTTTTCACATGCTTATTCTTAACTTTCATAATCTTCTCTTTTGATGGGTATGCCCACCCTACATTAATTTAACTAGTTTTTTTGCTGATTCTTCACCGATAATCAGATCAGTGATGGTCTGTGTTTTTAACGCTGCCAGTGTGGCTATGCCTTTATGCATCCCGCCTACTATAGCAATCACCTGTTGCCCCTTTATGTCCTCCATACTTAACCCCAGTGCCAGTTCATTGGCGGGATCTTTAATTTTTAAACCATTTTTATCTAAAAACACCCCCATAAAATCACCAACTGCCTGTTTGTCTATCATGATTTGCCATATGCTTTCCTCTATCAGTCCTGTCTGATGTACATGAGCACTGCCCTCAAGCGAACCTAAACCCACAATGTAAACACTGGCAGTTTTAGCAAAATCCAGCATCTGCCTGACACTTTGCTGTGACAGTAACATTTGCTTTTCTTTTGTGTCTTTTGCCATATAAGGTACAGGCAAAAAATAGGCCTCAGCATTTGTCCGTTCAGATATTCGATGAATAACATCAAAAGGGTTGGTTGAAAATTTACGGGTTAAACCACCCGATACCGAAACAAATTTCACATTGTGAGTTTGTATATGTGGAAGATGTTCAACCACCGATGACAGCGTCCGTCCTTTACCAATACCTATGATGGTATTTGTTGTATTCTTAAACAGTTGATGTAAAAAACCAGCACCCGCAGCACCAATGGCATTAAACTCGGATTGCTCTCCATCAAAATCAGGCACAACAATACAGGATGTCAGACCAAATTTGTTGATGATTTTTTCTTCTAACTGTACACATTCCACAATATCACCTTCTACAAATATTTTAACCACATTATTGGCATGGGCAAATGCAATCAAGCGATGCGCTTTTGCTGAAGACACATTTAGACGTTTAGCAACTTCGCTCTGAGTATAACCACCAATATATGATAACCATGCAGCCTTAGTTGCTAAACTAAGCTGATCATTTGTCGGCGCTTGTGGTGAAATATTTTTCATGTAGTGAAATATATTTCATGCTTAGGCAAAAATCAACCAAAATCGAGTAGCTTAGTGAAAAAATAACAAGAAATTTAATTATGAATGATTTATATAGAAGGTAATGAGTAAGTTTAGGGCAAAAAAAAACCAGCAATGCCGTGAGGCATCACTGGCTTAACGCACAACCGTGGAGTCG
>JAESTH010000052.1 GCA_016763695.1 Alcanivoracaceae bacterium | reverse complement strand
CAACTTAAAGTCTTTTGTCAAAATGTTAAAAAGAAATGGGCTGTTGGCTTTAAGATTCCTGCTTTAGAATAACAAAAAACACAAAATTAAATTTCAGTATTTTCATACTGATGTACTTCTATATCTCAAATAAGGTAAATTGTTGGATTTCTTACAAAAATTCAATATTTCAAAAATATCATGCTCAAACAACCTTAATTTATGCCTGTAAAAAACAAAAAGAACAAAATAATAACAATTTCAGCTTTCTATGAACTGCCTGTCCCTGCTATGCCGTTGAAATGTGATGCTACTATTGCAATAATAAGCCACTCCACTATTTGAAAACTGAGTCAGTTGAACCTCAATGGCACTTTTTAATTAATATATTTTCCATCTTTAAAAACTGGAAGTCTTATCCACAATTCACGAGCGAAAGAAGAAACCTTTAGGCCTATTACGAGAAAGAGCGAAACTGGGTTGTGGGTAAGACGGATTATGTTTTTACAGATGTTCATCTGCTAAATTTAAATCTCATTCATCAATTTTGTTAAAAATTTCTGATCGTGTGCGTTGCAATAGATCAGCACATTGTGATTGTCAGTAATTTCATAAGCAATCTTATTCATTGTTTCAAAGCTAACACCTGTTTTCAAATAACTTTCAGCATGTGCTAAACATTGGATATACACTTGATTATTCTTTTTAATATATGTATGCCTCTGTTTTTTTGCCAATTCTTGGTGCCACCGCAATATTCGCTGGTTATTTTTATTACCCTGGAGTCATAATTTCTAATAAAGCGATGATGTTGAATGGTAACCAAAAGTATCTTTATGCCATTAATACTAACACCTATGATGTTACAGTGTTTGATGCTAAAGATTTAAATAGTCGACCCTGAAAAACTCACAATCCTTTTATACGATAACATCACTAGGTCGAATTGAGATATTCGAGAAATAAAAATTCTCTAATACTCTTAATTCATCATGTTTTTCATTGTATTTTTTACCTTGTCCTGTTTCAGTCAAAATTCTACCAGGGCTACCTATTTGGTCAATTCATCAAGTGTAAATTAACCTGTCTTAATATTTGGGTACAGCTCTCATTACTGTATCTTTGTCAAAAGTTTATAGACAATAAATCATTGACAATAGCTGAAATAAAAATGGTTTTAAGCAATTTATTGGGTTAGTCGTGATAAAGTAGGTATCTGTGCATTACGTCTTTCAAAACAGGAAGAGCACATACAGAATCTTTGTAAAGTGACTGGCTTATTCCAAGCCACCAACCACAAGACTCACCAATAAATACATTAAATATGGAATACAGTATTTATTTAATAGCAGGGCTTTTAAATATCAATTATCTTCAAACCATTGATTCAAGAACGATATTTTATTCAAAACTATTTTCAAATATCACATCTGTAACTGCCAATGCCGCTCCAGTAAAATCATCTGCCGTGGTAAAAGGCGATGTTAAAGATGTCACATAAGTGTTATGTACTAAATCATAAACCGGGATGAACCCTGGCTCATCGATAACAAGATATGCTAAACCATTTCCAATTGCCAGCCCATCAATATCCGTTATGCTATCAGGATAGGGTGCAATATTTGTAATCAGTCCTGTGGTACTAATAGACACCAACTGACCTGTTGTATCATTTGTACCGTAGATTATTGACGTGCGAGGGTCAGCACCAAGTCCACTGATACTATCAGGAAATAGTGCAATATTGGTAACTAAGAATGTTTGTAAATCTATAGAATAGAGGCCGTTGATTTCATTGCCTCCAGCATGCACACCATACAGAACATCACTTGACATTGCCAGTCCATCAATTCGAAAACCATTACCGCTTCCATCTGTAATACGTCCCATCGAAACAGGAGGACCTCCAAAATAAGGAACTTCAAACAATTCATCTCCTCCAACAATCTGTTTAGGTAGAGGAGTTAAACCACTTGAACGAGTAAACAATATACGCTGATTTTTAATATCAGCTGTGGCTCCCCATACACCTATACCACTGGTTATAACAGTAGAAACATCAGTACTAGTATTAATACTATAAACATTATTAAGGGTACCAGATGGATCATTCTCGTTGGTACTTGTGCCTAAGAACAGAGGCTCTTCTACCTGAGTTGATCCTCTGAAGGCTATCAATTTTGCAGCTGAAACTGACGAAATACTTTGGTTATCTATATTTAGTGATTTATCAAATTCATGTGCTTGCAAGTTTGGAAGTAATGTTCCAAACACAACCGTTGATAAAAATAAAATTTTATTGTGTTTCAAGCTAATTGACCAACTCATTATTTTCTCCTATATTATGTAGTATTTTATTTATATTGTATTATGTTTATTTAAAAATAATTGCCATTTAATAGATTTATTTCAATCATGATTAACACATTCCACAATTGGATTTTTCACAGCGAATATTTGTTTTTCAAATTGTTTGATTGTCTGCTTTATCTGTTTTGTTTTGGTTAGTTTTCATTCTTGCAATATAGATGGTTATTCAGGCATTAAATAATAAGTGGTCATAATCGCCACTTGTGATTCATCTTGATTAATGTTGTTATTTGCAAAATCCTGTGTATTTGTTTTGCTCCAAACTCTTTGATTGATTGATGTATTATTGGCGTATTGCATTTCCCTAAAATATCCAAACCTGGCATCGGCTATGCCATCAACTGAATTATCTAATAAACGCGCCAAATCAGGTGTAATGCCTTTTATTACCATCACATTTTTGTTTCTTAAACTATAGCCAGTTGGTGCAGAAGAATCGTCAACTGACCACGGAACATTATCAAAGCATATCTCAATTTGCTGCGGGTTACCATTGCTATCTAAATAAACGTATTTATCTTCAGATCCTTCAGCACGACCTGCTGGCATACGAATACCTGCGCTATCCATAAAAGTGTATAGCGTTGTTGGTAGCGTATCACCACAGATTTCACCGTTATTTTGATTGACCATTAATGTTGGTGATAATGGATTATCTGCAATAACCAAATTAACTCTATTAAAATGATTTTGATAAGCCAATGCCCAACCTTGTATAAATGATTGACTGATTTTTTGATAGGTTGCATTACGTTGTAAATCTTTTCCGATGGAAACAGCACCAAGAATAACCCCTATAATGACTAGCACAATTGACATTTCAACTAAAGTAAAACCTTTTGAATTTTTTATCATTTAATATCTCTTATTTTTATAATCCAGCAGCATCTGCATCTACTGCATTTTCTCTTATAGTGACTGTTAATGCGGCTGCTTTAGATACAAAATCACCAGTACCAACTGCACATTGTGAACCATTATCAAAACAAATAATGGCTAGATTAATACTTAATAACGCATCAGCTGCAAAGCCAGTAGTTGCCCCTGCTGCAACTGATGCAGCAATAGCTAATACTGCACTTATAGCAACTTCAACCATTGCTGGGGCTCCAATTGACGTTAATGGAGGGGTTAAACTTTCTGCCAATGCTGTAGCTGCAGCACCAACAACATCCGCATCACCTGCAAAAGCTTGAAGGACGGCAGCTGCTGCTAATGCCACATCAGCTACAGCTAATTCGTTGGTTAATTCTAATAAATCACTGTAATCTATAAATGATGTATGCATCATATCTGCGGCTATCACAACGTTATCGTGGGCATGTAAAGCTGCTGATATTACAGAGCCACAGGCCAAAGAACCAAACAACTCTGAAAACTCCATAGAATTGACCTGGTCATCATATTCAGGTGAATGTGCTTTTGTGGAAACTTCAAACTTTAAACCAGTCGTATTAAACCCATCCAATAAATTACCATCGCCATCTGCATCAGTATTGCCAACATCAACCAATACATAGGCAACATTACGGTTATAGACTGTCAACGGCAATGGCAACCCAGTTTTAGAAACATGTAAAGAAGTCACATCATTTATGGTGATCTTGGCCGCTGTTCGTAAAGCAAAGCAAAAATCTATGGTATTTGATTGATTCAATGCAGTTGGCATTACAGTCCTTGTCCCACTAGGTAATAATGCATAGAGCCTATCTTTGCTTACCGCCAATTCCATATCATCTTCGTCAGTTGCACTGACACCAGCTTTATTAAATATTGAATATTCTATTGGGATATTTAGTCTATTGACGGGTTTCTCTGCCATACCTAATGTTACCTCAGGAATAGTACCTCTTATCTCTCCAACATTTTCCAAGCCATCGTTATCTATATCAGGAAATGGCAAACGACCATGTGAATAGGCAAACCCAACAATGGTATCATCAATATATTCTGTGTTTAATGATTCAACCTTTCTTTGCTGTACTTGTTGTGATCTAGGGTAGTATTTGTAAAGCAATGAAAATATTATACCAATGATTAAAATTACAATTGTCAATTCAACCAATGAATAGCCTTTTAATTTTTTGAAATTTTTCATTATCTGATTAACCCCCTTGCATCTAAAGCTTTAACTATAGCCAGTTTAGAATTTTTAAAAGTATTTGCATTTACTAACGCAGTATTGGCTTCAGTCTGCTGCACTGTACCAGCTGCCAATGATTCTTGAGCAATTTGTAGGTCTAAGGTTGCTAATACTGCACCGGCACTAGCATCAGCGAAGGCTGCAACAGCCAAAACTGCTCCAACTATAGCAGATGCACCACTTGTTAGAATTGCTACACCAATGGCCAATGCTGTTGACAATCCTGCTAACACAAGTGCCGCAGTAGCCAGAGCAAGTTTTGTTTCAGCTATTTTCAACATTACCTCTAAATAATGAACATGAAAATCACGGTAGTTTTT
>JAESTH010000203.1 GCA_016763695.1 Alcanivoracaceae bacterium | reverse complement strand
CTGGGGCAGCAACATCTAACGTAGCTCTAAAGATATAAGGAAAACACAGGACATTATTGACCTGGTTAGGAAAATCAGAACGTCCAGTGGCAATAATGGCATCCGGGCGAACTTTTAAAGCAACATCTGGCATGATTTCGGGGATAGGATTAGCCAAAGCCAATATAATGGGATCTTTTGCCATAGGAATTATCATTTCTGGCTTTAATACACCCCCAACAGAAACACCAAGAAAAATATCAGCACCCACCAGTGCTTCGGTTAATGTTTGTTGTTTAGCGCCTTTGGCATAGAGTTTCTTTCTGCTTTCATTACCATTGACGATGTCATCTCTGTCCTCATACAAAACTCCATGAGAATCTGATACCGTGATATTGTTTATATCCAAACCCAAATCAACCAGTAAATCCAGGCAAGCCATACCAGCAGCACCAGCACCAGAGGTAACTAGTTTAACCTGAGCGATGTCTTTGCCAATTATTTTCAAACCATTGATAACCGCAGCACTGGTAATGATTGCTGTGCCATGTTGGTCATCGTGAAATACTGGTATTTTCAAACGATTTTTTAGTTTCTCTTCTATATAAAAACATTCTGGAGACTTGATATCCTCAAGGTTGATTCCGCCAAAAGTTGGCTCTAGAGAAGCAATGATATCAATCAGTTTGTCTGGATCTTTTTCATCAATTTCGATATCAAAAACATCGACACCAGCAAATTTTTTAAACAGGACGGCTTTACCCTCCATCACGGGTTTAGCAGCCAATGGGCCAATATCGCCCAAACCTAAAACTGCGGTACCATTGGTGATAACCGCAACCATATTGCCACGAGCCGTGTATAAAGAAGCCGTAGCTGGATCTCTTTTAATTTCTTCACAGGGTGCTGCTACACCAGGTGAATAAGCCAAGGCTAGGTCTTTGGCTGTAGTTAAAGCTTTAGTTGCCACAATCTTGATTTTTCCAGGTGGAAAATCATTGTGGTATTCTAAAGCTGCTTTTCTTATGTCTTCACGTAAACTCATTGTTGTCCCCATTGAGTTGTGAGTCTAAACGAGCTGTTTAGCCATTCACGTTTTTGGACTGAGTATTTTAAGGCATTTATGATGATTTCTCCATGAGAATGAAGAAATAATAGCGTAACACAGCAGACAAAAAACCTCATTGGTAATAAGCTCATTTGACTTTTTGTTATTTTCGATCGTCATTTATAGTAATATGGGTTAAGATTTGTTTTATTAATAATATTATTTGAAGGTGGTTTATGAGATTTTTTGTTGGCTTTACATTGTGTTTGTATTTTTTATATTCCTGCACAAACAAAAATAAAACCACGTATAAACAATATGTTGTACCTAAACTTAATCTTGAACAGGCAAACAGATTAGCACAACTACCGCTTAAATGTGTAGAAACTGAGTATCCCAATAAACTTCATCAAACTCTGGGAGGTAGTGAAGATTTAAAAACACCAAAACAGTTACACCCCGCCTTTTATGGTTGTTTTGACTGGCACAGCGCGGTGCACGGTTACTGGTCTATGGTCAGTCTCCTGAAGCAGTTTCCTCAACTTGATACTTCAGCTGAGCTTAAAGCATTATTGAGGAAAAACATATCAAAGCAGAATATAGCTGTGGAAGTGGCTTATTTTCATGGTAAGCATAACAAATCGTGGGAACGTACCTATGGCTGGGCATGGTTATTGAAACTGGCACAGGAGTTGCACACATGGGACGATCCACTGGCAAGAGAAATAGAAGACAATTTATTGCCTCTAACTACATTGATCACACAAAGATACACTGAATTTTTACCCAAATTACATTACCAAATACGAGTTGGGGAGCACCCAAATACGGCCTTTGGATTATCTTTTGCCTATGATTATGCTGTGGCCGTTGCTGATGTTGCATTTAAAGATTTAATAGAAAAACGGGCATTGGAGTTTTATGCCAACGATGAAAACTGTCCGATTAGTTGGGAGCCAGGTGGTTTTGATTTTCTGTCTCCCTGTTTACAGGAGATGGACATCATGCGCAGGGTATTATCAGCCAAGGAATTTAAAACCTGGTTTAAAAAATTCTTACCCCAGTTGCGCAGTCGTTATTATGATTTAGCCGTTGGTGTGGTCAGTGATAGAGAGGATGGCAAACTGGTACACCTTGATGGTGTTAATTTCAGTCGCGCCTGGTGTTTATATGGTTTGGGCAATCAATATCCTGAATACAAACACTTAAAAAATATTGCTAATAAACACATGCAGTATTCATTGCCACACGTGGTTGGTGATAGTTATGAAGGTGGGCACTGGCTGGCCAGTTTTGCCATTTATGCGCTCAATCAATCGACTAGTTATTCAGAGCAGAAGCGATGAAATTATTTAAAGATTTGGGCCCAGGGGTACTGATTGCGGCAGCATTTATTGGTCCTGGTACGGTGACAGTCTGTACCATTGCTGGTGCCAAATATCAGTTTGTCTTATTGTGGGCTATGGTGTTTTCAATCATAGCCACCATCGTCTTGCAGGAAATGGCAGCCAGACTGGGACTGATTGCGAAAATGGGCCTGGCGCAGGCGGTACGTAGTGAAATAGCCAATCCAAGTCTCAAATGGCTGGCAATTATATTAATCATGTCAGCCATTTTAGTTGGTAATGCCGCATATGAAGCAGGCAATATTAGTGGCGGTGTGTTGGGGTTGGAAACGCTAATGGCACAATCCACATTTGCCCTGGTAGGTTTGCAGATTAATTATTTTAGCCTTATTATTGGTTTGCTGGCTTTTATTGTTTTGTTTATTGCCAATTATAAACTGATTGAAAAAATTCTGGTTGCTCTGGTTGTGTTGATGAGCCTATCATTTTTAATAACCGCCATAATGACCAGTCCAAATGTATTAGCAATTTTTAAAGGTATATTGATCCCCACTGTTCCTGAGGGCAGTCTCTTCATTATAGTTGCTTTGATTGGTACTACCGTGGTGCCTTATAATTTATTTTTACACGCCTCTTTGGTGCAAGAAAAGTGGCAAGGAGCAAAAGACTTGCCAAAAGCACGAAAAGACACGCTGATTTCTATCATATTGGGTGGTGTTGTATCTATGGCGATTATTATCAGCGCAGCTGCTATCGAGACTGCCGAGGTCAGTAGTGCTG
Organism: Alcanivoracaceae bacterium; assembly: GCA_016763695.1. Classification (GTDB taxonomy): domain Bacteria; phylum Pseudomonadota; class Gammaproteobacteria; order Xanthomonadales; family Marinicellaceae; genus NORP309. The sequence goes on along the minus strand of JAESTH010000203.1, from coordinate 1,373 downwards.
TTGATTTAGCCAAAGGTTTAGAGCCGTTGTTTGGTCATCATGCCAAATATTTATTGGCCATCGGACTATTTGCCGCAGGCATCACCTCAGCAATCACTGCACCCATGGCGGCGGCTTATGTTGCAGCAGGGTGTTTTAACTGGCAAGTAGATATGAAATCACATAAATTTAGAGCAGTGTGGATGATGGTTTTATTATTAGGTGTTATCTTTTCATCCATAGGTTTTAAATCCATAGAAGTGATTAAATTTGCTCAGGTTGCCAATGGTTTATTGTTGCCATTTATCGCGGCTTTTCTCTTATGGGTGATGAATCGTAAACAGGTTTTGGGTGATTATACTAATACCAGCAAACAGAATATTCTTGGCTGGGTTATTGTATTAATTACCTTGGTTTTGGGTTTAAAAAGTTTGGCTAAGGTTTTTGGGCTTATTTAAGGTGAATTGAAAGTAATTTACAAATTCAACTATTGCTCATCCTACTGAAATTTATTGATGACTCTATCGAATCGGGATATTACAAAACAACCAGTGAAGTAGTTAGAGAGGGATTGCGTTTACTTCAGGAAAAACAGGCAGAGTCAAAATTAAAGATGTTACAGAAACTCATCAAAGAAGGTGAAGACAGCGGTATTGCTGTTGATTGGAATTTTGAAGATTTTCAGTTTTCGGGTAGGCTTCCCGTTATATATTATAAATGATTAAATTTATCAATTTTGGTTTGTAAGTAATGCTGATTGTGTGGATTATGCCCAGCTTTAATGGGGATACGTTTATTGATGTTAATGCCGGCTTGTTCAATAGCAGAAATTTTATCGGGGTTGTTGGTCATTAAATTGATGTTTTTTATAGCAAAATGCTCAAAAACAGCTCCTAACATTTGGTAATTGCGGTTGTCTGCGGGATGTCCGAGTTTGAGATTGGCGTCGTAGGTATCAACACCAGTATCTTGTAATTGATAAGCTTTGATTTTTTCGGCTAAACCAATGCCGCGCCCTTCTTGACGCAGGTAGATTAACAAAGCTTTATCCTGTTTGGCCATTTTTTGCATGGCAAACTCCAATTGTGGACCACAATCGCAGCGTAAACTAAACAGGCTGTCGCCAGTTAAACATTCCGAATGCACTCGGGTTAAAACCACATCTTCTTGGTTAAACTGACCTTTTGCCAAGACCAGATGTTCCTGTTCATTGTGCATAAATACGTGTACATCAAAATCTACATATTTTGTGGGCAATTTGGCTTTGGCGATAAATATTACACTCATTTTTTTAAGCTGTTTTTTAATTTTAACAGTTCAATTGCTGCCACTGCCGCTTCAGCACCCTTGTTTTTGTCATTATCACTTGAGCGAGCCAGAGCCTGTTGTTCGTT
>JAESTH010000202.1 GCA_016763695.1 Alcanivoracaceae bacterium | reverse complement strand
ACTGTTATCATCAACAGGCATATCACAGACCTTTGATAGAACTCAAAGCACCATTATTTGCCCAGCTCGTGATGATTCCAATATCATTCCTGATTTCAATCAAGAGGAATGCGTTACTACAACAATCGAAAATATCGACCCTCAATACACTCACATATGGGTTAAAACAGACCTGAATATCAGCCCAACATTATTAAATCAATCCCTGCCATTGGGTCTATACATAATGGTCAAATCTTCTAGTGCCATATATATCAATGGTAAATTAATTGGCATGAATGGAAAAACATCATCTCATCTGCAATCAGAAGTAGCAGGAGCAATGGACACCGTATTTTATATTGATAAGAATATTATACAGAAAGACCATAATCAACTGGTTTTAAAAATGTCTGCCCAAAGTGGATTTCTCCATCTATCTCAACCTTTAGGTCATATTTCCGTTGGCATTTATTCCAATCCAACTCATTTTTTATTAAATCATTATTGGATTTCAATTTTACCTTTTGGTGCGTTTTTGTTAGCTGCAATATATCTTGGAGTATTATCTACCATTCAAAAAAATAGAAAGCCTATCATTTTCCTATCCTTGATGTCATTATTTGCTGCTTGTCAATTGTTGATAGAAATCACACGAGGAACCATGGCATATTTATACCCATTCCATGAGTATAGATTAGTACTAATTGCCCTATTCTCTTATGCATTCGGCATCTGTTTATTGGCACATATTATCTATCGGTTTATTATTAGACATCAGATAAAAATGATTTTTTCCTTGTCTTTTATTAGTTTGATATCTGTTTTAGCTTCCGATGGCTATGATTTAAAAGCCGCTTTAGCCGTTATTACACCTTCAGCTTTATCCCTTCTTATTTGTATTTTCTATACAGCCAAAAAAGTGCCAAATAGCCTATCCTTTAGCCTTGCTCTTATCTTTTTTATTGTATTATTTTTTATCTCTCCGTCGTTATTTTTAGATCGGTATTTTTATTATGTTGTTGCTGGTTTATTGTTTTTTTTATTTTTTCAACAAGCCATTGACTATTCAAATCAAAGAAAAACCCATGCAATTGAGAAAGCCAGAGCTGATCATTTGCAGTTAATTATCAATCAAAATAAAGAGAAGGCTAATCCTGCAAAGCTAAAAGTGAAGGGTGCTGGTAAAATCGACCTCATTCCCTTAGATGAAATTTTCTACTTCAAAGGGGCTGGCGACTATGTGGAGATTACCATGGCAGATAATAAGACGATTTTACATAATGGATCCCTGAAAGAACTGGAAAATTCACTTCCTGTGATATTTTTAAAAGTTCACCGTTCTTATATAGTAAATACGAATACCATTATATCACTAAAAAGAAATTCAGCGGGCACTGGAAATTTAAACTTGCTCAGCAACATGACTATACCTGTGAGTCGCAGAATTATGCCAATGGTGCTAGATTCATTGACTTGACATTAGAACCCACTAATTCGTATTTTTCTATAAGGATTTGGGGTGCTTGTTATTTGAGACCATAAAGTTACAATTTCTTAATAATAATCGAAGTATTAATGCCACCAAAAGCAAAATTGTTGGTCATGATGTAATCTGTATTTACTTCTCTAATATCATCTACGATATAATCTAAATCACCGCATTCTGTATCTATGTTATTAAGATTAATTGTTGGAGCAAACCAGCCTTCACGCATCATCTGGATTGACATCCATGCCTCAAGGGCACCACAGGCTCCAAGCGTATGTCCCATATAACTTTTTAAAGAGCTAAAAGGTGTATTGTTAGCAAATACTCTAGCGGTGGCCTGGCTTTCAGCAATATCACCTTGAGTTGTAGCAGTTCCATGAGCACAAACATAGCCGATAGATTCGATATCAAGACCAGCATCAGCAAGAGAGCCTCGCATGGCAACTTCCATTGTTTCGGTATTTGGTTGGGTAATGTGTTTACCATCTGAGTTGCAGTAGAATCCAACTATTTCTGCAATAATATTGGCACCACGGGCTTTGGCTCTTTGGTATTCTTCCAATATTAATACTCCTGCCCCCTCTCCAAGGACTAAGCCATCTCTGTCTTTATCAAATGGACGCGGAGATAGTTTTGGCGTGTCATTTTTTAAACTTGTGGCAAATAATGTGTCAAAAACAGCCGCTTGGCTCACACACAATTCTTCTCCGCCTCCTGCAATCATTGCATCTTGCATACCATACTTAATGGCTTCATAAGCATAACCTATGCCTTGGGAGCCAGAGGTGCAGGCACTGGATGTCGGAATTATCCTACCTTGCATACCAAAGAAAACACCGATATTCACTGCCGCCGTATGGCTCATCATACGCACATAGGTTGTGGCATTTATTCCTTTAATGTCCTTTTTTTCTAACATATTTCCAAAATCAAGAACCGCATCGGTACTACCAGATGACGAGCCAAAAGAGATGCCCATGCGCCCAGATTGAACCAATGAGTCTCCAAGTAATCCAGCATCTTGTAAGGCGATTTCTGCTGCCACTGTCGACATCAACGAAACCCTACCCATGGATCTGACCTGTTTACGCTTATAATGTGCTGGTTTTTCAAAATTGTTAACTGGTGCCGCAATCCGGGTATTGAGGCCCTTGTATTCATCCCAGCTCGATAAATATTGCACTACATTTTGTTTGGCTTTTAGGCTTTGTGAAACAGAAGCCCAATCTAAGCCTAATGGGCTAATTCCTGCCATTCCTGTCACTACTACTCTTCTTGTTTGGAAACTCATTAAATCATTCCTCCGTTAACCGAGATAACTTGCCTAGTTATGTAACCTGCACCATCAGATAACAAATATTCAACTAAACTTGCAACCTCGATTGCCTTACCTGCTCGGCGCATAGGTACAATTTGTCTGATCATTTGTGGATCAATTTGTTCTGCCATTTCGGTTTCGATTATGCCTGGTGCTATACAGTTTACAGTGATTTTTCTTTTTGCCAATTCTATCGCCAATGATTTACTGGCCGCAATAAGCCCACCTTTAGAAGCGCTATAGTTTGTTTGTCCACGATTACCCATGATACCTGAAACTGAGCTCATGGTAATTATTCTTCCACCTTGTTTTGCTCTGACCATTGGCATGATGATGGGGTTAAGAATATTATAAAAACCATCTAGATTGGTTCGCATGACTATGTCCCAATCATCACCACTCATTGCAGGAAAGGCATTGTCTCGGGTAATTCCAGCATTACATATGACTCCATAATAACTGCCATTTTCAGTCATATCTCTTTCTAATTGTTTTTTGCAGTTATCTCTATCACAGCTTGAAAACCGCAATAATCTACAATTAATATTCTTGTAAGTCATATACTTTTGCAATTCATTTGCTGTACTTTCATTCGAATGATAGTGTAATACCAAATCATATTGCTGATCTGACTCTGCTAATTTTTTAGCAATTGCCTGACCAATACCGCCAGTTGCTCCTGTAATTAATATGGTTTTTTTCATTTCTCTATATTGTAGTTATGCAAAGGTCTCTTATATTAAGCTTGCTATATCTTGTGAATGGTAAACATTTATATTGGCTTCTACAAGTATGTTTTTGGCTTCTATTTTACACTTAAAAACACCTAAACCACTATCATCGATATACATTTCTTGCACATGTATATCTAAAACAGTACCTATGGGAAAATTATCAACAGTGCTATCATATTTTCTGGT
>JAESTH010000201.1 GCA_016763695.1 Alcanivoracaceae bacterium | reverse complement strand
GTATCATCGGGTGATATAAGGTATTTTCGTGCTAAAGTCATGGTTAACTCCTGTAAAAAGGATCATTTTACCAAAATATAATCTGAAAAGATGTAGGGGAATTCCTAAATTGCTGTAGGTTGTTACTATTGGTATGCCTGTCTAATATCATCTTTGCAGTTGATTTTAATTTAAGCAATGTTGGTTCTGTCAGTCATGCAACTTTTAAAATCAGAAGCCAGAAAAAACAAATAAACAGTTTGAAATAAAAATTGATTACTTGATTAAGTTAATAGTAAGTAACGCAATTTGATCCCTTTATTTTATTGAAATATTGCAGCAATATATATATGATAGCTCGTTAGATAAGGCAATTGAAAAATTACATATGAAACTTTATTACACTCCAAAATCTCATTTCTCGCGTAAAGTACTCATTTTAATTAATGCCTGGGGAATCGATATTCAATTGATTGATGTTGGAAATGTAGCTACATCATCGATGGATACATTTGGAGGCAATCCTTTGATGAAGGTTCCTACACTCGTTGAGGACAAACTGTGGATAATTGACTCAGATCATATAGCACAATATTTAGTGAGAAAGTATGATTTACAAGACAGTTTTGCAGTATTAACAACGGATATCCATACCCTAAATGCTCGGGCTATCCTCAATGGGATTATGTCTGCGGAGGTTGAAATTCTTTTAGCCCGTAGAACTGGGATAGATACAAACCTATATCCGCGCTTCGATAAAATCATTGAAACGATAAGCACAGGGTTAGATTGGTTGGAGCATAACGTTGCAGTTTTTGCAACAAGTCCTACTTACCTCTGCTTCCACCTAGCATGTATGTGGGACCACTTATCACTCTATAAAACTGTGGATTTAAATTACCCCAATCTGCAAGAACAGGTTGAAAAATTGTCTCTATTGCCTTATGTGGCCGCAAATACTCCAAAATTAGACACAATATAATAAGTTGTTATACACTTATGCGTGAAGTCATAGAGTTAATACAGAAAGATGAAACACGGATAAATGTGTTTTCAATCGTACACTCTATAGGTCTTCCTGACTGTTAATATCGCAGCTGGATTTCTTAGGAATCTTGTTTGGGATTTTATGCATATTAGAAATGGAGATGCTCCATATAACGACACTTTAGATGCGATGAGTTATTGGCCAGAAAAAAAGACCACTATTGGCGCTGCTTTGAATGATGATGGGTCACTATCCATTGTCAGTGCTTTTGGCCTTGAGAGCCTTTTCATGGGTAAAGTGTCACACAATAAGAATATAAAAGACATGCATCTATAAAGAAAAATAACCAAGTTAAAAAATCTTTAGTTGGATGCTTGTGCATCGAATAAAGCTATCGAAGTTATTATTGCAACCAATTGATATTGTTGTAAATTAAAATACAATATTTGGCAACTTTATAGAAAAAATTCAATAAGATAAACCACGTATTAAGAATAATTAACACTAAAAGTTCTTTAAATAAATTTGACCAAGACAAGTTATATTTATCTATTTGACGAGAATCATGAATGATTATAACCAAATCCAGCTTTTCCACAGTAGATTATTCTTTCTCGGTTAAGCACTATTTAGTTACTGAGAAAGTATTTGTTCGCAAAGAGCAATGTTATCTTCACTTATTCTGTTCAAAGGGAATGAACCAGTGATTAATTGGTTAAATAAATTATATTCAACTTGAGCATGGGCACAACTTTCAAAAGTAATCGTTAACGAGCCATAGGTTTGAGCACCGCTTATTTCAACTGGTTTAGAACTGTTAAATAATCCACCAGAAGTTACATTAATATCAAAAGTAATACTTTTGTTTTCAGCATCAATGTTGCCTATACCTGTAAGCCACCTATGACCAGCTGCACCAACAATTGCTGACTCTTCATCTGCAGCCAATTCTGTATCGTAGGTAAACCAAGCAAAAAAAGTTTGATTTAAAGTAGGGAACACTTCAAAGAAGAAACCTTGTCCTGAAGTATCTAAGTTGTACCAGGCACCTGATAATCCAGAATTAATACTGAAATCACCAATCACTCCCTCAAAATATTGTTGTTGCTTTTTAACGGATTCAAATTCACGGGTATTTTTGTTATTTAAAACCACAGTTTGAGTAGATAATTTTTCACATAGAGAAATGTTATCACTTGCAATCCTCGTTATAGGAATTGAACCAACCAACGTTTGATCCAAAAACGCATAATTAAGTAATGCATTTGCACAATCATCAAAGTTCAATACCACGCTGCCAAAAACTTGCGCTTGGGAAGTGATCACAGGCCTATCATTATCAAACAGTCCATCTGATGTGATATGTATATCAAATGTAATTGATTTATTGTTCATATCGATCTCTCCCATACCCGTCAACCATCTGTGGTTAACAGACCCGATTTGAGTGGTTAATCCAATATTTGCCTCTTCGATGTCATACGTAAACCACCCTAAAAACACTTTGTTCAAGTCTGGTAGCACTTCTAGCATGATGCCTTGACCAGAAGTATCAACATTATACCAAGCACCGTTAAGTCCAGAATTTATGGGCGCTTGTATGTCTTTAGCAAGTTGTGTAAGCACAGTACTGATTGGCAGATGATCAGATGCCAATTGTGTTGTTTCGTTATCTAGTAATTCACTACTGACAATAGAAAAATATGGAGGTGAAAACATAATCCAATCACCTACATTTGAACTGCTATTATTGGCACGACTCCAACTGTCATCCAACTCAATGTTGTTGAAATATTCTTGATTGTTATTTGAAATATCAAGTAAGGAACTTTGTTCAAGCAGAAAATCAATAGTATCACTGTTATCTTTGGCATTTAAATCACCTAAAACTAAAACTGGTAACTGTTGTAATTGTTGTTGTGCTGTTATGAAACTTACCAATTCTATCGCATTTAATTGATTCATTTGTAATGCTGTTAGGTTAGGAGGTAAGTTTTCTACAGAAGTTTGTGGAGCACAAAATTGGTTGTTAAAAATAATAAAGCTTGAGTTATTAGTTAAGTGTTTAAGTTTTAGGTAGTTTACATATCTTTCTCTGACACAAACCAACTCTTGATTGGGTTGGGAACTACCACTTTCAAGTACTCTAAACATGCCGGATTTGATCAGAAAAGGTCCACTTTCATTATCAAAAACATGTGCTTCATAAATGTTACCCAATCTTGATTGTAAATCTGAAACCTTAATAGAGTTAGCCTCCTGTAGTGCAATAATATCAGGGTTGATATCCATAATTACTTGGGCAACTAAATCAGCTCTTTCCATTGTCCAATCTTGAGACCTGATGTTATATGAGGTCACTTTGATACTTTCAATACCGTTCTCAAAAACAAGTTCACTTGCCAGAGTAGGCCTATCAAATGGGAAGGTCTCTGCTGCAACTCGGGGGTCAGTCAAGCCGTTAGAAATAAAATCAGCCACTAATGCTTGCCTAGTTTCTAATGCGGCAAACATTGATAAAGTATCATATTCAACTGTTATGTTAGGGTTATTGGTTGGAATATTAGTTTGAAATTCTGTGAATTGTTGGTGGTTTGATGTGGCATCTTCTGTATTGGCATTATAGAAATCAATGGCATCCATGCTGTTAGTAACCCAACCAACGTGCATCAACGATTTTTTTAAACTTAAATTTCGTAAGCTAGGTGTTCTGAAACGGCCAAAATCATTGCCTTCACCTGTAACCATCATTCTGCCTTCATCTTCTTGGGCTGGCCTGAGGCCTATGTTGTAATATTTATTATCAGTAAATAATGGCGGGGTATGGCAATTATCACATACTGTACTTTCTTCAAACATTTCCCAACCTTCGATCTGAGCTGCTGTCATCGCATTAAGGTTACCTGCCATATAAGCATCCCAGGGAGTTTGATCTGCTACAAGTGTTCTTTCGTAGGTGGCAATAGACATACCAATACGAGCAGCATTGATGGCTGAATCACCAAAGGCAGCTTCAAACAATTCTGGATATGTCGCATTAGTTACAATTGCCTTGGTCATGTCTTGAGGAATATTTGTGGCAAACAAAAGTGGGATAGCCGTTGCAAGCTTTTCAATGACATCATCCCAATTGCGGTTCTCTTTTGCCATTTCAACCGAACTTAATATAGGCCCAACAGCTTGATTCTCTAATGCACCACCTGTATTGATTATTGTTATATTGGGGTTCTGTGGGTCATTAAACTGGGGACCCGCTCGACCATCCCAAAATAACTCATCTGAATACATCGCATTAATGAAACTTGGTGAAGTACGACCAGTCACCTGTGGTTCGAAACCAAATACTGGATCATCAATAACTTGCATTGAATTATCATAATG
>JAESTH010000051.1 GCA_016763695.1 Alcanivoracaceae bacterium | reverse complement strand
GCAATAAAGCTGGTTTGACTGATGGCATTGGCGATGCTGAGGTTGCCATCACCTGTTCCACTGATGACGACTCCATTCATGAGTATTAGGTAGCCGGCCAAATCCAGATCATTATTTGCACTCCATTGCAACAGCACACTGTTTTGTGTCTGTATTTGTGCGGTTAAATTTATTGGTGCCGCAGGAGCGATATTGTCAATGACAATATTATGCTCTATTACTGCAGTGTTATTGCTGTTATCGGTGGCTTCCAGGCGAATGATATAGCTTGTGTCCTGATTGAGACTGGTGCTATCTAGCAGGCCAAGCAGGCCACTGACCACCGCAAGGGGAGAACGATGGAGCAAGTCTCCAGGTGCGGCCTGACTGGCTGCTCTGACATATAGACGGTATTCCTTAAAGTCTGACAGGCTGTGGGCGTTGCCTGTTATTTCGATGCTATTATTGACCTTTTGCCCATCTGCTGGGGTAAAGATAGCCACGCTTGGGGCTATGGTGTCAATAGTGATGTTTATGGCATTGCTTGGGGCACTGGCATTGCCAATGGTATCAACAGCCAGCACTTGGTAGAGGTATTGACCATCGATTACGGCTGAGTCTAGGAACTGGTTTTGAGTCAGGACTTGAGGCGTGAGCTGTTGACCATTTCTATAAATAAGATAGCCAGCAATGTCTGGTGCTGTTACTGTCTGCCATTGCAGTGCAACCTGGTTGTTATTGATGACCTCGGCAGTCAAATTGATAGGCGTTGCTGGAGGCTCTGTATCCAGATCGATGTTGATTTGTGCGTGACTGATTAGGCCAACCTTGTCCTGTACTGTCAGTTTAATCTGGTAGTGACCACTGCTTAAATCTGTGGGCAATTGTGCCAATTGCTGTGAGGTGACGGCTGTTTGACTGGTGTGAAACAGGTGCCATAATTCGGTTGATGAGTGTTTATAAGCCAGTGTATAGAAATCAAAGTTGTTATCGTTGGCAATGCCCCTTATTTGTATATTGCCCCCTACTCTGGCGTTATTAACTGGCAGGCTTATTTGTGCCTGTGGTGCGGTTTTGTCAAGGGTCATATTGATCTGGCTCTGGGTTAACCAGCCAGCCTGATCATACGCTGATAGTTGCAGCAGGTATTGACCATCATTGGCTGTTGCCAACCAGGAGAAATCAATTTGACCATCTGTTAGTTCTGTGTCTGTGTTTATGATTTGCCAAATGGGTGGATCAGCCAGTTCGGCAATTGCCAACTGGTAGTGGGCAAAATTTTCATCATCAATGCTGCCTGTTATTTTGACCAGACCATCCAGTCCACCTACATAGGCATCATTGGCTGGTGTTGCGAGCTCAATTTGTGGTGCGGTATTATCAATAATATAGTTGATGGTGGCTGTTGTGGTATTTCCGGCTTGATCCTGTGCTTCGGCACTGAGCTGATACTGTTGCTGGTTTAAGCTATTGAGTTCAAACAGATCAAGTGTGCCCGTCTGTGAGCCGCTTAGTACGTTATTAATTGATCCCGGTGGTGATAGCGGCTGGTTGTATACTTTGACAAAAGATAGGTAGGGCTCCTGCAACAGAATTTGTGCCAATCCCTGACCTTTTATGACAGCATTCGCTGGATTGAGCCACTGGATTTGTGGGGCCAGATTATCTATGCTGAGACTGAGATCCAGGGTGGAGGTGTTTGATACATTAGCGACCTCACTGGCACGAATCATGAGGTTATAAGTGCCATCGGCTAATGCTATATTAGCGACCATGCCATTGAAGGTTATGTGCTGTGAGCCAGCAGCAAATATTTGATTATCAAGCAGGGTTGTGACTATATTTTGGTTACTGTCTATGACACTTAGGCTGACTATTGACTCAACATTGAGCCCAAAATCTATGTTTGCGCTGTCTTTAATATTATCGGCATTGGGAGATATAAATAATGGTGATAGCATGAAGTTCCAAAATATATCCTGTGCGGCCAGTAACTCAGGATTGATCTGAGTTATTGCTGAATTGCCAGCCATGTCTTCTACTGTGATTTGCAGCGGATAAATGCCTGCGGGCAGGTTGGACAAGTTCCAGTCCAGTTGCAACTCATATAACAGTGTTTGTGGATCTATATTAAGTGCTATCAGTTGCAGCTGGTTCCAGATGTTGTTGTGCATAAACTCTACTGTGATTCTTTCTTCCAATTCTGCACTAATCGTGGCACTGGCCTTGAGTAGATTTTTTTCCTGTATATTTATGCTGACGCGCTGAATGGCACTTAAACTGCCTGCATCAACTGGGGTAATGAAGCTTGAAACGGGTGCTATGGTATCGACTGTTACGGGGATTTTAATTAATTCTGTTAAACCACACATATCGGTTATGTTTATGGCAAGTGTATATTGTCCATCGGCTACCACAAGCCCATTGAGCCTACCGTCCCAAACAAATTCATCAATTTCATTCACCAGCAATGATCTGCTCATGACTGAGCCCAGAGCCTGGTTTGGATTATTGCTATTAAAAAGTATGATGTCAATATCCAGCGCTTCATTGGCTTCTATACCAGCGAGCCTAAAGCTGTCTTTACTGCCATCGGCATTGGGGGAGAATATATTAATGTTTCTGCCTTCATTGCCGGTTAATACTGGGTCGATTAGGCTGAGATCGACCAGTGCATCTACGTTAATATTTACTGTGCTACAGTAGCTTGTTCCCGAGGCATTGAATGTTTCTAATACTAGTGTTGCAGGCCCATTATATTGAGGACTTATTATTTCTGTGTTTAGTTGCAGGTTTACTGATGTCTTATCCAGGAGAGAAAAATCATTGAAGCCCTGATAGTTTATTTCATTTAGGTTATTATTAATGCCATTAACAATAACTTGTACTTGTGCAGCATAGCTTGAACGGCTACTCACCTCAGCACTCAAATCAATGTTAACCAGGCCTGTTGTTACATCTGATGCACAGATTTTGTCATTAGCCTGTGGGCTAGTCAGCTGCTGGCTGGTTGCTTGTGAGTCCAGTTGTATTACTTTGTTTGCGGTCACTGTGTTAGTGGCAATATCGGTCATGATTAATCTAAAATGATGATTGGCTGTTGTTAATTGTGATGTATCATAATCTACCGTTGTAAAGTAGTTAACCTGGTTGTTTATATGCGGGGTAAATTGCGGGTTGGTATCGGCAAAGATCAGCTCTTCAGTGCCTGATTCTGTTATGCGGTATAGTTCTACCAAAAAGGGCAGGTTTGACTGCGCGGGTATGTCTTTAGCTGTTAGTTCAAATCGTATGGTTGGGTTGTTTTGTGGGCTGTTGTCACAGAACTCTCCCATGTAAAACTGAATACCTAAATCGGCTTGCAGACAGAAATCATTGGAATTATGCAATGAGTTGGACTCAAATATTTCCCCATCTTCACCAGTGGCAGTCCAAATAAGGTCTTTACTCATTTTACATGGGTTGGGTGTGAGGATATATAATCGAGATATGTAATCTGTGTCACTGTCTATGAAGTCGGGCGAATACAAGTTTGTTGATAACACGGTGTTTGCCTGACTATTGGTTTCTATCAGTGAATCATTGTTCATAACAACATTATTACTCTGATAAAGCCAGTAATACTCCAAATCTTTGTTTTGCGGAATAGTATTGATTATTTTATCGTATGCCCTTTGCGCATTCTCTCCTAAAAGAGAAACGTCAAGGCCCTCATCGAACTGAAAGCTCATTAGGTTAAGCACTCCTTCCTGAGTACTAGCTAACTGAAACTGGACTTGTGAGTTTACTGTTTCTGTTTCAAGCTGTGAGGCCAGCTTTATTTCAAAACTGACCTCAATAATACTGTCTGTCTCTGGAAAATCATTCTGATTCAATGCTATTAATAATATGGGTAACTGTGTACCATCTATGGCTATATCAAACAGAGCATTACCGTTATTGTTAGCGGCGATATAATCTTCTGCTTTATAGGGTCTGGCTAATGTCGGTGGCAGCGCATTAACCAGTTTTGAGTCAAGTACTTCGTTTTGGCTGTTGTCAATAAAGCGTGTGGTGAATCGGATGGACTCTATATCTTGGTAATCCAAAACTTGAAGAACATAGGCTACTTTGCTTCCTGTTGACCAGTCCACCAGATCGGGTGTATCTGTGGGGTTTGGATAATTAACCTCTACTGGATCAGGGTTGTTCAGGAATTCATATGAGAAAATTTGATTGTTATTGCCTATTTTAAGAAGCTCTGCTTTCCTGAACTTAGCTGTGGGCACGGTTATTATTGACAAGCCTATATTACCCGCCTTATCTGTTATTTTTAGGCGGTAATTGCCGTTGATTTTATCCACCAGATTATCTGAGTGCAGGTAAATGGGTAGCGGAACAACATCCTGCCACTGTGCCAGTAAATCATTGTAAAACTGGAAAGTATGGGAAAAACTATCATCAATACTGTTTAATCTGAAAGTCACTTCACTTTCTGGATAGCTCAATAGCGAGATATAGCTATAACCATGATCTGAAAAGCCCGGCCTTATCAATGACATTTCTATGTCTTGTAGCTCTATCGCCAGTGTATCTAAATAAACATCAAACTTAAATCCTTGCACAATGACCTGGTATTGACCATCTGCTAATAAATTGCCGTTTTGGCCTTTTCCGTCCCAGTTTATTAAATCTGATTGTGGCGGATTAAGGTATTCTCGCTGGTAACTACGCACGACCAGCCCCGTTTCGTCCAGGATTTCTATTAACACATCCGCTACCGCTACAATCTCATAGTCAATATTGACTTGGTCTTTTATACCATCGCCATTGGGAGAAAAGTAGTTGGGAGTCACATTGATATTGGTAATAACGGTGTTGACATCGTTGATTGAGATTGTTTCTATGTCTTGGTATTTATTGCCCGCTTTATCATAGGCTGTTAGTTTAAGCCGATAAAAGCCACTTTCTGATGGTATCCAGTTGAGTACCACTTCATCCAGCGGACTTTCAATGGAGCTGGCAAGCAGGTTCCACTGATTTGCACTGACCGCTGATGACCAGTGGATTTCGTATCTATCAAAATCCCTGTCGAATGCGGTAACGGTTATTTCTATTGCCTGTTGATTGTTGATCAGGCTTATATCAGCAAATATATTGTCTTTTGACCTGTAAACATATTCCGCTGATTTTGTTGGATCGACTGGACATGAGCCCAGTGAGTTAAATGATGTGATGAGAAAACTATTGAAAATTTCGACTCTATTAGCAGAAGGTATTAATCGGGGGTGATCTTCTGTATCGTTGGTATAGTAATGAGGAAATTCATTATCCACTATTATTGTTTCAAGATTATTTTCATCAATGAGACCTAAATCCAGATTGTTTCTGTCTAATATTTGATGTTGCTGTATGCCTTGTGTGGTTTTGATATATTGGCTTCTGCCTTCTTGAATGGGACTAAATCTTAAGTCAAAATCGATAGCATTGATGACAGAAACGCTAAGGGTTACATCCAGTAAATCATTGTAATCAATTTTTACCGCAGTAATGACTGAAATCACTTCGCCCTGTGTTGTTGCTGGCCAATTAAAGCAATCTGTAAAAAGGTCATTACAAACGGGCGAATCAAATTCTGCTATCATGGTGTTTTTTAGTAACAGTATCAGTTCTCTTTTATCGGTATAGTCACTAAAATCAACCAGGCTTTGTTTAACATAACTGTCTATCATCGTCGATAAATCTAAATAAGTGTCTTGCTCCGAGAGCAAATCTACTCTTACTGAGCTGATGTTTTCAATATGACTGTCAAAATCCGCTAAATCAAAGGTTGGATCTGTTAGCAGGATAGGAAAATTTTCATTGTTTTTGATTGATACACTGGTATCTGTGTTTAAGGTAAGTATCTCATTATGAGAACTGATGGCAGCAGCATTGATTTCACTGGTTATATCTGTAAATACCTTGATGACAGTATTATTGTGTATGGTGTATAACTCAAGCTGATTTGCATGATTGATTAAGAAGCTTTTTTTATCTATGGATATTGTTTTATTTTCTTCAGGGAATTGTTGCGTTTGAATATTGCTTGCTAACAAAGTTTCACTTGAGAGATCAAAACCAACAAAATATAAATCTTTAAAAGGCCAAATATTGGCATCACGGCTGAGTAATAGCCCGCCGTCAAGCTCGGCAACAAAAGTCATCTCTTCTGATAACTGTAATGTTTCAAAAGCATTGGCATTATTAAAATATAGCTTACTTAATTTTCCATTTTGATTATGATTGATTATTGCAAAATCTGCGGTGATTGCTAACACGGTAGGGCCATTGAATGAGATGTCCGTTGGGTCAATTAACTCAATAATTGTACCACCTGATTGTTGTTTGATAAAAAATTGGTAGGTGCTGGCATTTCCTTTGGTCAGAAACAGTAAATCACCATTTTCCAATACGAAGAAGGATCGCAATGTTTTCCCATCCAGGAATGTTTCTGAAATTTCGGTTTGTATCCTGGAACCATCACTTTTAACTTTATAAATACCACGTTTGACTAGGCCATTATTATCTTGATAACCATTAACGAATAGGTTTTTACCATCTTTTGCATAGATGATTTTATTTCCTGAGAAACTTCCTAGGCAATTTAAATCCGAATAATAGGCATTATCTTCGAGCAGTGATTTTATCAATGCGGATTTATTATTATCTAGTGTGACTGTGGTTAGTGCCTTAATCTGATCACTTTGATCTATCAGCTGAATTAAATAGTCACCATCTCTTGCCACTATGCCATTATTGTTTCTACCATCCCAGATGACATCACCAAAACTGGTGTTTTGCATAGTTGCATCTGAAAAAGTTTTGATTAGCTGGTAATCTTTATCCAGTACTTGTATTTGGTAGCTGGCATTGGTATCGGTATTAAAAGCAATGGAGGTCTGATCTTTAATGCCATCGCCATTGGGGGAAAAATACCTTTGACTGACATAAAAGGTCTGATCCTGATTGGCGACTAATATATGTGCCTGATTATTTGACTCATCGCCTTCATCAATTATATTGGCTTCATCTACTTTTATTATTAATGAATCTATGTTCGCATCATTGGCATAGTTAAAATTAAAGCTGCTGGTTTGTGTTTGGCCTGCTGGTAACAGGGCTATACTGTTGGTCTCTATTAAAACGGGATTGCTTTGTTGCGAGTTATCATAGTATAAAGAAACCGTCAGTTGTGATATGTCCTGCTCACCCAGGTTGCTCACACTTATTTCCGCGGC
The DNA here is from genome assembly GCA_016763695.1 of Alcanivoracaceae bacterium. GTDB lineage: Bacteria > Pseudomonadota > Gammaproteobacteria > Xanthomonadales > Marinicellaceae > NORP309. Next base: position 1,033 of record JAESTH010000051.1, on the reverse strand, counting down.
AATAGGCTCGCCCAGTACGGGTATTGATGGGGTTAATTGTAGACCTGCTGATGAAACGTGCGCATCTGCTTTGGCAAGGATTCTCAGCTCTTTAAAAACACTGTTGTCATTTTCATTAAATTCGCTGATCACATCATCTGGATCTATAACAATGATGAATTGCTGTTGCCCATTTAAAGCCGTATTTACCATATCTAGCTGCACCACTCTTGAGCTATTTGCAGCAATGCTGTTAACGTTTTGGATACTGGCTATTATGGTATTGGCTGCTCCTTGGTCATTTTGTTTATATATATTGATCGCAAATTGACCAGACTCACTATTTGAATCATTGTGTACATTTATCTCAATATGCAGGTTTTGGCCTTGCAAGCCTGGATCTGGCGAAATAAGCACATCATTACTGGCAATACTGATATTGCTTAAGGCATTTGCAAGTACCTCAAGGGCAATAGTGACTTCATTGTTGTTTTCATCAGTTTCTATTAATAGATCAGTTTCATCCAGCACAAAGCGTAGACTATAATTACCCTCAATTTGAGGTTGCCAAATAATATCTCTATTGAGTTGTTCTCCACCAACAATTTCGCTGATTTGCGATTCAAAGATAAGTTGACTATTGGCATTGATTTCTGCATAGGCTCTGACCACAAAAGCTGAAGTTAACTCGGTACCACTATACGAAAAGTAAATGCTATATTTTGCGCTTCACCAATAATAAGCTGACTCGGTATAGTGATATCCTGGGCTGTAATGACCAAGTCTAGTGATTGAACTTTTGTAATTGTCTCGATATGGAAGTTGTTATCTTCGTTGACTTCGATGATGGTATTTTCTGGATCAATTTCGAAAATTAAGCGGACATCTGTGTTTGCCTGGGTTATTTCTGTCGTCAAGTTAAATTGCTGACTACTTTGCGTGGCTATATTTAATGATTGTGTCTGTAGTATGCTGTGTTCACCATTTGTTGCTATTTTTGAGAGTCTAAGGGTGACATTATCAATATCCTCTAGTGACAGGTTTGCTACTGTGG
>JAESTH010000200.1 GCA_016763695.1 Alcanivoracaceae bacterium | reverse complement strand
TTGGCATTGCTGCCTTTTACACTGCCACCATATAGGATTGGCACAAGGGGCGCTATTGTATCACTTTTTAAAGACAAAAGAGAACGAATAAATGCATGAACACTCTGAGCTTGTTCAGATGAAGCTGTTTTACCTGTACCAATTGCCCAAACTGGTTCATAAGCTATCACTGCATTGGCAAAAGCACCAATACCAACCAAGTCGATTACGGCATCAATCTGTTGCGCAACAACCTTCTCTGTCACACCAGACTCTCTTTGCTCTAGCGTCTCTCCACAACATAAAATAGGTTTTAGACCATGCTTTAATGCTGCCTGAAACTTTTTTGCCACATCTTGGTTACTTTCATGGTAATAAGCACGCCTTTCAGAATGCCCAACCAAAACCATTTGACAGCCTAGCTCACTAAGCATGACACCTGATATTTCACCAGTATAAGCACCTTGATCATGCTCACTTAACGATTGTGCACCTAGTATAATCACATCTCTAGCTACATCTACCGCCTGAGGAATAAATATTATAGGAGGAAAAACAGCCACATCAAAGTTTTTATTGACTGGTAAACCTGTCTTGATTTCAGAAATCAAATCTCTGGTCATTGATAAAGAACCATTTAATTTCCAATTTCCAGCAACCAATAATCTTCTTGTCATAATGCACACCTACACAAAATCGTGCGCATTATAATACAATCTGATGATTACTTGAATGAAAATTTAAAATCAAAGGCATTTTTATCTGCAGATTATGGTATCTGAAGATAAAAAACAGTCTGATGGCTAATTACTAATAAGAGAATTGCAATTTAAGAAAATTTTGAGGCAGTTTTATTAACTATGACTACCAGGGATACATCACAGGTACTTCCACCAGAACCCCTACCACAGTCGCCAAAGCGGCGCCAGAATGTAAACCAAATAAGCTTATAGCTACAGCTACCGCCAACTCAAAAAAATTGGATGTACCAATCAGGCAACTTGCTGCCGCAATATTTATGAGGTATTTTCCACTTCCATGCCCAAAAATAAGCAAGGGCAAATATTCCATAGGTTTGAATAAGCAGGTAAAGTTGCAAGACTATCAGGATTCACCTGACCAGTAGGAAAACTACCTGCACTGTATGCGAGATAACGACCTTTGCCCTTATGATTAAGTAAAACTTCTGCCATTATTGAACGACAGGAATTTCCCGTACAGAGAAAAAGCAGCTTTTTTATCACGACACGGGTTCCGTGCTAGTCCTGGTGATGAGAACCGTCACAATAGGGAGGGTTTTTTGTTTTCTTGCAACCACACAACTTAATATAATTGGGTTCATCAAATGATAACTTTACAGGCAAAAAATCAGTCCCTTTATGAGAACCGTCACAATAAGGCTGATTTTGGCTGAGCCCACATGAACACCACAGATAATTCACCTCTGCTTTTAACATGACGATATACGGGCCATTTTTTGGACATGCAGCTTTCTTCATCATTTTTCTCTTGTTATTTAATTTTAATTATTATTACATTCTTCACAAAACATTTCACCTGTGCGATCATGATAGTGAACATTATAGCCAGGCTCCAGTTCTTTTTCGCAACCATCACAGATACTACCTATGTCCAGTATCATTTCTTCAAAACCTTTTATTGGTTTTATTTCTCCATCAGTAATTCGCGGCCAAACTTTAGTTTTAACCATGGTCTGCCTATAACTCTCGTCAAAAGCCAAGATCTGACTAAGAAAAGGTTCCTCCAAACCACATTTAATACAACTATCAGCAAACAGCTTTTCCCTGTGATCAAACAGACTATCTGAAATAACCATCCAGTGGTGAGCATTGCGTGGGCGATCTCCAAAATAGCAATCTTTACCTGTATAGACCTGATTGAGAAAAGCATACTGTTTACCAACTATATGACTTTTGGTGACACCCTTGAAAAATGGTGAAAGCAATGGGTCCACCAGAACTTTATCATAAAAATCATGGAGAATTTGTTTAAGTCGTTCACCGCTCTTCAGAGCCTTCCACATTTTTGCATCGGGCTCAAACTGCCTTTTCTCTTCTTCAATAAGTTCCATCTTATCTGTTTCTGTCGCAGTCCTATTGTATTGTGCACTTTTGGCATATTCAAAAGCATCACTATAAATATTACCTCCTTCACAACCTTTAGATAACGCCAGTTCAATGGCCACCTTAACCATCCCAGGATTACCATATAAATACACTTCCCAGTTTTTTAGTGTTTTCAATTGATCAAAAGCCAATTCTTCCACTTTAGCAAAAATAACATCATCCCGATTGGACTCTTCCTCCGACACGCTAAGAGTATATTTAAAGTATCTATATTTATCTTTCAGAGCTTTAAGTTCATCTATCATATAAAGGCCCGTGTCATTTTTTGAAGCGTGATATAAATACACACCTTGAGTATAGCCTAACTCAAGCTCCTGTCGTGCTATAGCAAATGCCGCTCCTAAACCTGACCCGGTAGCCATAATCAACTTACCTGATACATTGTTGTTATTACTACTATGACAGGCGCCGAGCGGATAATAGACTTGTATTTCATCATCCACCTTAGCCCCTTCAAAAATCCAAGAACTGAAAGTTCCTGCTGATATTTTTTGCACATGAAAAGTCATTGCTTCATGATTTTCATACTGACTACTTAATGAATAACTTCTTACTTTATTGTCCAGATTTGTTCTTATGTTTATAAATTGACCAGCCTTATATGGCGACAAGCCACCACAAGGTTTTATGCTAACTGATTTGATATGTGCTGACAGGCTTTTTATTTCTGTCATTTTTGCCATTGAATAAATATCCTTGACAGAAGCTGCTTTAAGCTCCATATCTGATACTGGATAGCATTTACAAGGCAATAAATGACGGCTAGCTATAAGATGCTGACTTAACCCTACTTGAGAATCCCTTGTGATTTCACCAGTGACACTCTGTATTATACAAGCTTGACAGGTACCGTTCCTACAAGAAAAAGGAGTATCTATTTTATTTCTAAAAAAGGCATCCAGCAAATTTTCTCCATCTTTACACTCAAAGCTATTATCACCAAATTTAATGATTTTCATTTGATCTCTTATACGAGTTCCTGCTCTTCCAATATGTTATTGATGTCTTTTATGGTTAACTTTCCAAAGGTTAGCATCTTTCCCAAATTGACCAGACGATCGCACAATATCCCTAAAAACAAGGAATCTTCTTTATCATTAATTTTGAGTAGCCCCAAAATGTTTTTTTCCATAATAATGATATTATCTTGTAATTTTTGTTGTAACAGTTGTGAGGCAAGCGCCTCCGAAATACCTAAAACGGAACCAGCCATCGGCGCAACCTGCTCTAGCGGATACTCATCCCGACTTCTCTCCAATAACAAATGACCATCCAATGTTGCAATAAAAATTGTTTCCGTACCATTTACCGAACCTAGATAGTCATTAAGCACTCTCTTAAGCTCCACTAATAAATCTTTTTCTGACATATTTTCCCCAAAAAATAAAGCCACCATTATTTATCTAAAATTAGTAGTAAATAATCGTGACTGTCAATCTCAATTTGAAATATTTTAAACTGTTTCTGTTTTTACAATACTTCGGCCTTTAGTAACTACCAAACCAAGATTAGCATCAATTCTGCAGACCACTGTAGCCACTACACTGGGCATTGCTGGTATTCTCAGAAAAAGATGAATCAAGTTTTTTGAGTTAATGATAATCTCTTTAAAATATGGCTCCGCACTACCATCGCCACGTGATTTTTTAAAAGTCTTATCAATCATCATTGACATATCACCTTCAAATAACTCTTTAGTACCTGCTGCTAACATATCCATCACTTCCTGCGGGTGCGAATCCGTGGTTTTAACAGCTAACAACATGCCCGTCTCCATATCCACCAGTCCAGCAGCCAGGGCTTTGGGTACATCATTTAGTAGGGCTTTACACATAGAATCTGCGCTCATTTCTTTCTCCTAGTTATTAAAATTAGTATAGAAGGTACCTGCCTTCTATTTTTTGGTTTTTGATATTACAATCTAAAACAGGTCACCACATTAGTGAATTGTAACGTAATTATTCTATTACATTTCTACCTGTTAATACAGGCTTATTTTATAAATACTTTAAAAGTCCATCTATATAAATTTCGCCACACAGAAACTCACAAAAACATTTCTGCTATTAATTCTGAATAGATAAAGCCGGAGCTTTTTTGCGATTTACCCTCTTCATTTGTGAATATATATCTCCCAACATAATTGACACATCATCTTTTTGCCTGGCATCTATCCTATAAATTCCCCTTAGCGTGGGGAATTCACTTGCGATGCAATCAGTAAAACTATTGACATCTCCTGGATATCGATCACAATGGGTTAAAGCACAATATATTTG
>JAESTH010000050.1 GCA_016763695.1 Alcanivoracaceae bacterium | reverse complement strand
TGCTGCATAATTTTACTTAAATGCTTATAGCGCACACCACCCAACCTTTTTTGTATGTTTTGTAAGGCCAGTTGTAATGAATCTGCAAAAAGCCGCACCCCATTTTCTGGATGTATTTCAATATAGGCTTTTTCCTTTGAGACAACATAGTCCTTAAATATTCGGTCAACACGTTGTTCCTGTGGACAGGTTAATATAATTACGGGGGCTCTCTTCATGTTTTGAATGAATGTATGGGGTAAGTTTATGCTGCCAATATAACGACCTTCATCTTCAACAATAACTGGATCATTATTGTGCGGCTCTTTTTTAAGAATCTCTATGGCTAGATTATTTTCAAAATCTATCTGACTCGGTTGTCTGCTTAGCTGCTTGCCAAAAGCAGAGCCACGGTGGTTTGCCAATGCTTCTAAATCAATTTTATTTTGAAGTTTAACCAACAGATCAGTTTTACCAACCCCAGTCTGACCACTGATACGGAGCAGATTTAGGGGTTTTTCTAGCACATCCAACAAATAACTGCGCATGGCCTTGTAACCACCTTCGATCAAAGGAATTTTCACGCCTTCTTCCTGCAACCATTGCTGCACTATATGTGAACGCATCCCTCCTCGAAAACAGTACAGATAGGCATTTGGGTTTTTTTGACAAAAGGATTTCCACCTCTCAATAAGTTGAGATTTTGTTTCACCACTGATCAGCTCATGTCCCAATTGTACCGCCTGGTCTTGTCCCTGTGCTTTATAACACAAACCAACTTGCTGGCGTTGTTCATCATTTAATAATGGAATATTACTGACATGAGGAAAAGCACCTTGATTAAACTCTACTGGTGCACGCACATCCAACATGGGCCTACCATCACAAAGAAGAGTTTTGAACTCATCGGCCTTAATCAGTGTACTCATGCTTTAAAGATGAAAGTTTTTGATTTTGTTAATTGACCAAAAGCAGTGAGGTTTAAACCATTTGACAGAGCTAATTCCTCAAATTCTTGTTGGTTATTTTTAGCAACTGCCATTAATAACCCGCCACTTGTCTGCGGATCACAGAGGATATTTTTTAATTCGACTGGCATCTGTGGATAATACTCACCATAAGACTGCCAATTTCTATGAGTGCCACCTGGAACACAATCTAACTTTAAATATTGCAGAGCTTCTGGGATGATGGGAATCTTACTGACATGTAACTGCGCACCAAGCTGACTGCCCTGACACATTTCCTGCAAATGCCCAAGTAAGGCAAAGCCCGTAACATCTGTCATGGCATGGATGTATGATTGCTGACTGGCAATCTGACCAAATGTATTGAGTTGGCACATTAAATCTGGGCCAATATGTTGATGCTCATCCTTAAGTTTACCCTGTTTCTGTGCAGTTGATAAAATTCCAATACCCAGAGGCTTGCTTAAATACAATAGATCGTCAGCTTTGGCCGTGTTGTTTTTTTTAATATTATCGACATTTACCAGACCAGTGACTGCCAGTCCAAAAATAGGCTCAGGTGAATCAATACTGTGCCCTCCTGCCAATTGTATGCCTGCTTCTTTACAGGTCTGTCGTGCACCATCAATCACCTGTGCTGCAACTTCTGCTGGCAACTTATCTAGAGGCCAACCCAGAATAGCAATAGCCATTAGTGGTCTCCCGCCCATGGCGTAAACATCACTGATGGCATTGGTGGCAGCAATTTGTCCAAACATTGCAGGATCATCAACAATTGGCATAAAAAAATCAGTGGTAGAAATAACTGCCGTACCATCCCCTAAATCATACACTGCAGCATCATCCTTACTGGCATTACCCACCAGTAGATTCGCATCTAAACCTGCGGGAAACTTAGATTTAAGAATAATGTCCAGATCTTTAGGAGAAATCTTACAACCACAGCCTGCGCCATGTGAATATTGAGTCAATTTTACTTTCATGCAAAGTATTATAGCCTATGTTATACTTCATTAAAGTAAACAGCAGAACTTACAGCAAATACTTAAGGATAATATAACAAAATAAAAAACTCACTGGAAGCGAGACTTTAGTCTTGCCAATCTCGATAGAAAAAAAACCACCGATAAAATTATGTCCTACATAATTGAAGCTGGAAAAAACAGCCTATGGGCTACATTCCCACTGATTTTAGTTATGCATATACCTCACTAGGCTTTTATTTAATCCTGCTTTGATTGGCAATACCATGCGGCACATGACCTGAGGTTAACTTTTGTTCACTGGCAGATTTTATATAAATGAGTTGATCATCAAAAAAAATATCGGCTTTAAATGCTTTTAAAAAGTCAGCTTTATCCAAGCCACCAAGAAACAAAGCTTCATCAATTCGGATACCCCATTGGCGCAATGTCAGTATAACGCGCTTATGCGATGGTGCGCCACGTGCCGTAACCAGTGCTGTGCGTATCGGCGTTTCATCAACTTTAAATAGTGATTGTAATTTATGTAATGCCAATAAAAAGGGTTTAAACGGACCTCCAGCCAGTGGGATTTCTGCTTTTTTAAGTTCATTGGCCTTAAAAGCCTCTAAACCTTCTTTTTTATAGATTCTCTCAGAATCATCAGAAAATAATACTGCATCACCATCAAAGGCGATGCGCACCTGATTATTTTCATCTGTATTTTGGTCTTTTTCAATATTTCGGGTTAATAAATGTGCCGAGGCATAACCTGCTTCTAGTGCTAATTCTACATCTCTATTGTGTGCAGATAAAAACAAATGTGTCCCGAAAGCTTGTAAATAGGCATAAGGTGATTTGCCATTTGAAAATGCCGCCCGTTGAATATTTAAATTATAATGCTGAATTGAGTTGAAAATCCTCAGGCCTGTGTCACCATTATTTCGAGAAATTAGAACCACCTCAACTAATGGCGCATGACTTATGGGATGAGTAATTGCCAGTAATTTTTTTACTAGTGAAAAAGCAATACCTGGGTTAAGTATCTCGTTTTCATGTTTTAACTGGTGAGATCTGTACTGATCTACTCCTTGCTTTAAATAGATTTCATGTTCTTCAGTCAAGTCAAACAATGTCCTTGATGAAACCGCAATAACCAAAACAGGAGCGTATTCCTGACTGTGTTGTGTTGCTCTATTTTCAGATGATGAACTGTTCATTTATAATCCTGTCTTCCAGCTTATGTTCTGGATCAAACAAAAGCTGTAATATCACTGTTTTATCCTCAAACACCTCTACGCTGTCAACGTCTCTGACTTCGAAATTATCTGCTGTGGCACTTACTGGTCGCTTAGCACAATCCTGAACGGTAAACTTAACATAAGCATCTGCTGGTATTATTGCTCCCTTCCATCGACGCGGACGAAAAGGACTGATTGGAGTGAGTGCCAAAATATCAGAACCCAACGGCAGTACTGGACCATGTGCCGATAAATTATAGGCTGTCGATCCAGCTGGTGTGGCCAACATAATCCCATCACCTACCAACTGCTGTATCTTTTCTTGTCCATTGATAGAAATACCGATTCTTGAAGATTGCCGTGTCTGTCTTAATAATGACACTTCATTAATAGCCAATGATTCATAATATTTGCCAGTGGTTGTGGTGGCTAACATTTTCAGAGGATGTAGTTTTGTGATTGTGGATTGTTCCAACCGTTCCAATAAGTTTTCTTTAGAATACCTATTCATCAAAAATCCCACAGTGCCTCTTCGCATACCATAAACGGGTACTGTACTCTCTATAAATTGATGTAAAGTATGTAACATAAACCCGTCACCGCCTAAAGCGATAATAACATCAGCCTTTTCGAACGCAACAATATGCTTGTGGTATTTTTTTTGTAACTCATTTAATGATTGTTGTGAATTACTTGATCGACTTGCAACTATAGCTATTTTCATGTACTGATAATAGCATAAAAATTTATGTTATATTTCATACAATCTCCATAAAGTTATGAAATTTTTTCAACCATTTAACCCTTTTCCTTAAAAGACAGTGCCAGGGTGAAATACTTGGCTTAACTGTTTAGTATATTCATAATAAAATTTAACCACTCTAAAACTAAAAGCTGATAAAATATGATGCATATTAAAAATAACAGGCTTATAAGTTATGAAATATGTAAATACCACTAATAAACGTTATAAAGCAATTAGTTTAAAAAGACCAATAAGTAAATTGGCACACATGATGGCAAAAATTTCTTTGAAATTTAATTTTCTTGTATTTGAGTTTATTGAGTTATACAAATTTCATCTGGTTAAGTTAGCCAGAAAACAATATTCAGAATATTCTATAGTGGAGTTATCTGCAAGAACCGGATTAGACAGAAGATATATCAGCGAAACACTTAAGAATGAAAAGCTTAAGGAAACCCCGTCAAAAATCATTCTGGTACTCAAGCAGATACGAAAAATATGCATAAACAATCACACAAAATTTATTATTAAACACGGTGGTGAAAACTCTTTTGATGATATTTGTCTAAAAATTTCTTCCAGCTCTTTAACCAGTAGTGCCATCGCTAAAGAATTGATTAGACAAGGTGAGTTAGTTGATCACGATACACAATATAAAATAGTGAACTTAGTAGACACTCCAACCGAAAAATCATTGATATACTTGCATGAAAACAGGAATATTCTCAGTGAAATAAAACAATATTGTAATGATAACAATACTTTTTATATCCCTAAATATGGCAAACTTGATTCTTTCGAATATGTTTTTCTAAAGAATAAATCAGGCATGTTTTCTTTAGAAAAAATAGCTCAAGAACTGATAGAAAAAGGTTTTATGAGTGATTGTGGTGATAAGTACAAACTGATTGAATGGATATACCTAGCCAATCATAAAAATGCTCCAGAATATATTGAACTATTATCGGAAGAATTGGAAAGATTGACAAACACCATAATATCGAACTATAGCACTCCCGAAGAGCGGCAGAAATTTTATCAGAGAAATAGTTATTCAACAAAAATAAAACCAGATATGTATCCCGTTTTAAAACCTGAAATTATTAATATTCTTAAAAAAACAAATATTGAAATTGGAAGATTATTAGACGAAAATGAAGCCAATGTACCCAGAAACACATTTCCTCCTTTTGGCGCATCATTATTTTCCTTTAAGGATACTACCAAGTAGAGTCATAACCACCCTATTTTATGATAGTCGAGCTAGTTAGTGCTTGACCGAGAAAGAATAATCTACTGCTAAAAAGCTGGGTTTGGTCAAAATCATCCATACTTATCGTCAAATAGCGCTCTATTTTTCTCAAACCATGAAAAATTATTGCCTCAAACCAGGCTTTTCCTCGCTACGACTACTTTCTCGGCCAAGCACTAGTTATGAATATAATTATCATTTTGTCTGACTGTATTAT
>JAESTH010000199.1 GCA_016763695.1 Alcanivoracaceae bacterium | reverse complement strand
GCCTTAAAAGTTTGGGGAGCCAACCCTAAAGACAATGTTTCGGCTGCCCAGCAGGAACTATCGCACCGCGCACGCATGAATGGTTTTGCCACCCTAGGTGAATATAACGCAAATATGGAATCATCTTAAATCTTAGATATCCATTTTATATTATAGAGACCACAATAATTAATTGTGGTCTCTTATTTCTCCACAAATTTTATCCAGAACTCCTTTCTTAAAGTCACATCCTTTATTGTTAATTAAATATTCCCGTTCGGTATATTTTTGTTGTTTATTTAGGTTTTTTACTATAATATTCCCGAACAGTAATACTTTTAACAATAATAGCGGAATAATAGTTAATCAACCCTTACGGTAATATATGCAAATAAAAAATAGCAAAGAACTTGGTCAAATCATCAAGCAACAACGCAAAGGTTTAAAATTGACTCAAGTTGATTGTGCTGGTGTGGCTGGTGTGGGTGTTCGATTTCTGAGTGATTTAGAAAATGGTAAGCTTACTTGTGAAATTGGCAAAACCATGAAAATACTGGCTGTTTTGGGGATTCATTGGCATGTGGATGGGATCAATGAAGCAACTTGATGTGTATTATGACATGCAAAAGGCAGGAAAGATTTTTTCTGATAATCAGGGTGTTTTAAGTTTTAAATATGAGAATGATTGGATTACACAAAACAAACCTGTTTTATCAGCACGATTACCTTTAAGTTATGAAAGTTATTCAGATACACAGATAAGAAAATACCTTGCCAATCTATTACCAGAAGAAAATGCTCTTAAACAACTAACAAATATTTTAAAGATTGATAGCAATAACTTGTTTGATTTGCTCTATGAAATAGGTCGAGATTGTAGTGGTGCAGTTTCCTTTTGGCCTCTTGATGTTATAAACAATATTTCGAAGAATAATAAAAGTGGCTATAAATTATTATCTAATTTAGCCTGGAAAAACTGGATAAATGATGACTCGCCTTTCCCTTTATTAAATAACCCAGATGATGAGATTCGACTTTCTTTGGCAGGCGCACAGATTAAAGCGCTACTCTATTTTGAGGATAATATGGCGTATCAGGGGCAAAATGGTGCACCCTCAACCCATATAATTAAGCCTCCACATCGTTGGGTAAACACTGATTTGGTAAAAAATGAACTGGTGTGTCTGCGTTTGGCTAGAGCCATGGGAATAAATACAGCCCAAGCTGATATTTGGAAAGGCTGCTTAAGAATCAAGAGATATGATCGTAAATACATAATCAAAAATGGACAGACACAAAATATCAGGCGGTTACATCAAGAAGACTTTTGTCAGTTATTAGGTCGAATGCCAGAGCAAAAATATGAATCTATAAGCACCCCAGAATTATTATTTGGACAATGTTTTAACAAACTCGATGAACTGGGCAGCCAAGGAATTTTAAAAACCCCAGCCATTGCAAAACTCGCGTTATTGGACTTAATTATCTTCAATATCCTTATCTGGAATACCGACGCACACCTAAAAAACTTCTCAATTTTGTATAATGAGCATGGCTATTGTCAACTAGCTCCCGCCTATGATTTAATCAGCACACGCAAATTATTTCTTAAAGACGAATATGGAAAAAAACATAACATGGCAAGTAAGTTAGCAATAGGTATTGGAGGTGAAAAAATAATCAGCCAAATAAAACGTAAAAATTGGCAAAAGTTTAGCCAAGAATGTGGATTATCAGCCAAGCTTGTTTTCAAACACATCAAATCAATGGCAGAAAAAATTTATGATCGTTCACAATGGACTTTGTATAACGACGTAAATCCTTCATATAATAAAAGTACTTGGGACTCACTTTTTTTAGAAACCATTAAACAACAAAGAGATTGCGCCTTTTCTTGGCTGAATTAGATTTAATCACTACATTTATTCATAACTCTTCAATAGCACAAAATCAATGTTGCTGAATTCGAATCATAAGTGCAATTCCTGTAATTTATTCATGTTTTATCAATTAGAGGAAGAATCAAAAGCTAACAAAGATAACAGAAGTATGATATAAATACATTGTCAAAACCACGAAAATAATTATGACTGATAAAAGGTTCAATGAAAAAATGACTGATCATCCACTAATTTGGATAATTGGTATGCTGGTAACAGGATATGTGACTGGTGTTGCATCTATGAGATTTCTAGAAGATTCCCAAGGAATGAAAATGATTACGATGGGTGAATACCAGAAAACTAAACAATTAATTATAGACTTAAAAAAAAAGGTTAAAGTACTACAAATTGGGAGTAGAAAACCAGTTGATAATCACGAACCAAACTTGGTATTATTAAATAGTGATACTTGTTTAAAGAAAAAAACAAACAAATTAAACAGAACTGGAGGCATGATAACTTTTCAAGAAAAGCATTAAAAATAACTCCTGAACTAAAGTCAGAACAAGGTCATTTTGAAAAAATAAGGAACAAATTTGACAAAAACGATAATTTACAGTACGAAATAGATGTACCTGTTATAGTAAAAACTAAAAACATTGATATGCACAATGATAAAGGTAGAGCTGTAATGGGGCTTGACTATCGTGATTTTGAAAAAGTTTCGAGTAAGCTAGTATCATCATTACTTAATTCAGATGCTGTAAATAAACCAGTTGGAGGCCAGTATGTATTAGCTATATCACGTATTAAGAATGATACTACCCAACGTATTGATACAGGTCAATTGGTCAAAAAGATCCGCATATCACTATTGCAAAGTGGCAAGGTTATAGTTACCACCGCTGTTGGTGCAAATGGTGCAGAAGACGCTATGCCAATGCAGGTTCGTCAACTTAGGGAATCTGATGAATTTAATCAAAAAACAGTAGTTAAAAAAGGGCAAATGATTGCACCAGAGCTAAGCCTTTCAGGGAAAATAATTCAAAGAAATGTGCAAATAAGTAGTAAAGAACAACAGGTAGAATATTACTTTCAACTGACACTTACTGATATTACAACAGGGCTTGCCTACTGGGAAGGTGAAGAAGTCATTGGCAAACGTGGTTCTACTAGCACTGCATGGTAATTTAAAAGAAGTTTACCAATGCACATTACATTCTTTAAAAGCAGCTGGGTTATTGTCTATAGAGCGCATGGGTAAAGTTCGTAACAAAAGTGCACGCACTGGATAATTAACCTATCAGGCCTTGGAGGACGGCAAATTGTGCTTAGAGTATTAATTTAGAAAGCATTTTACCCCATTTTATTATCAGGAATACCCAAATGAAAGGATGCAGCAAAGAACAATAACAAGGGATTCTCAATTAATAACAGCACAGCGGGATAAGTGTAGCCAAATTTTGCCGTAATGAGCAAATTGATAAAATGAGACTTTTCAACTGCAAACTAAAATTGCTTAAACTATTTAAATTGGTTGTAATAATTGTGAAAAAATCAGACGTATAAGATTGATATTCAATGAATATTATCAGTGGCAAGAAGAGTTTATGATTATTTCTAATCTTGTAAATTATACTTAACACTAAATAACTGCTGCCCCAGAACACTGATAAATAAATGAGTTACGCCTAGTTGTGTCTTAAATAAGTGAAATTTCATAGAAACTAGAATTTTGAAAAAACCTTATTTATTGTCTCAGTACGTAGTTAAAACTATGTAATTTATAACAAGGCTTTCGCTGATACACATTTTTAGTTAACGATTAATTTTAAAAAGAACTCTGGATATTTCGGATGTGGGGTTTCAACCTCACTTTTCTCAATACTTATTTGAAAATAATGTACTTACAAACTAGCGATATAATCATATTGCTTTTGCATCTATCGAGAATGGCAAGACTAAAGGCTCGCTTCCAGTGAGTTTTTTATAAAATATTCATGAGGAATACAAGGACTTATAGTCCTAAATTCAACCTATGGACTTTCAGTACATAGTTGTCAAGTTCCATTGAAATGTAGTGTTTTTTAGTATTGAATTTAATGTAGATATTCTATGAAATATACAGGTTAAATTCACATGAAAATCACTTAATCTTTATTGGTAAGGTTTTGGTAAGAAAAAACAAGGTATCGGTAAGGACATGCAAAACCATCTGTGCGATATTAGAACTGCGAGGTTAAAGACCTCAAATACATTTCCATTAAAATTTCAAATATCGTAAAAAACGATAAGGAGATTAAAAATGTTCGCGAATAATAAAAACATAGACTATATAAAACCCCACGGCATTTTGGTGATATCATGATGCTTGAAGCCTCAACTCAACTACCTACTAGCTTTGGTACTTTTACTGTAAAAATTTATCGGAATGGTCAAGATCAAGAAGTGACTGCTATTTGCTCTGGCTCTATAAAAGAGCAGACAGATCTTGCCGTCAGAGTGCATTCTGCCTGTTTTACTGCAGAAACCTTTGGCTCACTAAAATGTGACTGTAAACAACAACTGGATTATGCACTCAGTTATATCGCAGAAAATGATGGTATCGTACTGTATTTACCACAAGAAGGAAGGGGCATCGGTTTAAGCAATAAAATCCGTGCCTATGCCTTGCAGGAAAAGGGTTATGATACCATCGAAGCTAATCGTATGCTGGGATTACCCGTTGACAGTAGAACTTACGAAGATGCCAGAGACATTCTCAATGATCTTAAAGTACAGTCTATTCGCCTGCTGACCAATAACCCGCACAAACTACAAAACTTAGCTGATCTAGGCATCAGAATATCTGGTCGCATACCCGTTGCCAGTGCCCCCAACTCCCACTCATCTGCTTATCTTGATACAAAACAAAAACAGATGGGGCATATGATAAAGGCAAAACAGCAATATAAGGCACCGTTGAGATTCCCTCAAAGAAAGACCAGCAAACGACCTCTGGTGCATGTTAATTTTGCAATTGATAGTCTGGCTCGTACCGCCAGTGTTAATGGGGAACCTATCGCTCTATCATGTGAAAAAGACTGGCAACGAGTACATGAATTACGAGAAAAATATAGTTCCATTGCGGTCGGTGCAAACACCTGGATTAAGGATACCCCGCGCTTAACAGCACGGGTCAGTATCTTGGGTAGAAAGCCATTCAAACAACCCGCAAGAGTCATATTTTCTGGACAACATGACTGTCAACCCTGTAAAGAAACAAACAGGGCAACTTACGTAATTGGCCAGATGGTTTTACCGCTTTTAAGTAGCCAGACCCATATTTTAAGCACCGATCATATATTAACGCAACCATTAGCTAAACTTAACCAACTGGGTATCAAGTCCATGTTGGTGGAAGGAGGGTTACAACTCATAGATTCATTTATAAAACAAAGCATGGTTGATTTGCTCACCATTTATGTGCGTAGTAATTGTTATACAACAGCAATAAAGGCCGCTCTTAAGGCTATCCCTGATTTAGCTGCCGATGAAATCTCCGCCCAATCATATGGTGAAGGCACTTTATTGTCGGTGTCATTTAATAAGGCACTGATTAATCATCCAGAATATGGAATTGCAATATGAATAATTTAGTTTTCGCATTAATCAGCCCTGAACAAAAGCACGCAAATAAGATTAGCGATCAATTAAGAGCACTAACCATTGCATGGTCGAGATATGGCTATCATGGTGAATTTATTGAAGAAAATTCAATTGATCAGGCCTTGCGAAAAGCAGCACAAACCAATATCCGCTACTGTTTAATACAAAGTGTCGGACATGTCATTGATGAGCAGTGGTATTTATCACACTGGCAAAAAAAAGGATTCTATCAAGGAATTAAATACTTGATCAACACAGGCAACTTTTTAGTCGCAGGTGAATGGTATATTGGTGAACACAATTGTGTAGGACTGCGCAGCGACTGCCTGTTGATTGATCTGCAATGTTATCAGGCACTGGGTCAACCAGATTTTGGTCAAGCAGACAATAAAGTTCGTAATAATCAGCAATACCAATTATCCTCAAAGGATACAAGCCAAATACAAGCCATAAATAATAAGGTAAAAATGGTCACAGACTGTGCTGGTTGGAACTTTATCCAAATAAGCTTGCAAAAAAAGCTTACCATTAAGAGTTTTGGTGAAGACATCAACAACTGTCGTTTTGATTTAGCACAATATGCTAATAAAAATGGTTTCACCCAACTCATTGGTAAAGCTGTTAGTGAAATAACAGAGGTGAAGGAGCTGACAAATGCGCAGGAAACTTTTATTAAACGCATAAAAAAACAATTGGCACATGCACAAAATGGTGTCTTCCTATTTAATATTGAATCTTATCATGACTTGATCCCACAATATAAATCTTCTCATCTGGATGCTCTTTTTAGTGTCGCTGCGGGATTTAAACCCTATCGCATACTGTTTTCACAGGGCTATCACCAAGACACTCAGGTGATTCTGTTTGATTACAGTCATAAGGCCTTGCAAGTACGCCGTTATATTGTAGAAAACTGGGATGGTGTGGATTTTGTTGGGTTTGTAAGGAAAATGTTTAAACACTATCCACAACCAGAGGTCTTCTATCAGCTCTGGTACGGGGTCACACCAGATACTATGAATTGGCAGGATATGGAACAGTTGTGGCAAGAGGAGCTGACTAAATGGGGGGGAGTCGAGGCCTTTAGACAACACTGGCAACAATGTAGGAAACTGCCACATAAATACATTCATTGTGATTTGCTGAAAAACCGTCAGGCTCTGCTAGATGAATTAAGCCTTTATGACAACAGTTATATATGGTGGAGTAATGCTTTCTTTACTATTTTTAGTCACTGGTACTATTCAGCCACGCAACGTAAACGTCAATACTTAGACTGGATTAAAGCACTCGCAGATGTGGCACCAAACTGTCAGATCAATGGTGCAGATCATAACAATATTGCCGTTAACGGCTTATCTGCACAACAATATTATCAACAATTTAACCAACAGCACTGTGATGAGTTAAGCCCTCAAAATTTACACCGTGTTGATATCCAATTTTAATAGGGGTGCCACATATGAATAATACAGATTTTTTACGTCACAGAGGACCCATTACCTGTGCAGCACAAATACCCAATAGCAACAAAATCATCAGCTCAGGTTATGATAGTGCTGTGGCCTTATTTGATACCGTCAGCCATGAGGTGACATTATTAGGCTATCATCAACACCTGGTTAATCGGGTGACAGTCAACAATAAGGGAAGTTATGCAGTCTCAGCCTCTTCTGACTATAACCTTTATGTTTGGGATTTAACAACACAGAAACTGGCAATGGTATTAAAAGGTCACGATGATGATGTCGAAGACTTTGTATTCATCAATGATGAGTTAGGTGCTTCTGTATCACGGGATTGGCGTATTATCATCTGGGATTTAACCAATGGTACTATCAAACGAATTATCCTGGGTCATGAAAAAGATGTACTTTCTATCAGTTATCTAGATGGCAAACTTTATACCTCAGGCGATGACATGACCTTAAGGGTCTGGGATGTTCAAACGGGTGAGGAGTTGGCCAAAATTGGTCCATTTGAAACCGAAACCGACACTTGTGCCATTGATACTATTCACAACAGAATCATATTGGGTTGTGATGATGGTGTTATACGAGTCTTTGATATCAATAATAATCAACTTGTTACAGAAATAGCGGGGCATAACTCAGCCATAAAAAAAGTAGCTGTATCTCCTAAAAATGGCGATATTCTTTCTGCCGCTTATGATCAGCAAATTCTTATTTGGGATCATAATAATTTTACAAAAAAACAAATACTCGCTTCTCACTCTGCCTTATGGGAACGCTCATTTAACTGGACAAATGATGGAAGGCAGATAGTCGCGGGTACCTTTGATGGTACGGTATTGGTTTGGGATGCCCTCACTGGTCAATGTATTAATGAACTGGGTAATGATAGTGAAAACTCTGGCCATGCTTGCTTTAACGATGTGGTTTCACAAAATAGCGAACAAATAGTACTGGTTAGTGATGATGGTTATGTTCGAGTGGGTGAACTGACAGAGGAAAAAGCCATTTGGCAACATAAAGTCTTAACTGATGCGACCAGGGTGTTAATGAATGCAGTGACATTCTGTCCCAGCAAAAAACAGATTATCACCGGTGCCCATAACCAGAATTTATATTTGTTTGATCAGCAACAGGATTTAAAACAAAAACTATGTATAGAACTGAATGAAGGCCCTGTTAATTGTATTCGTACATCACAGCTGGCAAATCATCAAGGCGAAATATTTGTAGCCTGTTACAGTGGAACCTTAGCACATCTTTCTGCAAATGGTGACATACTGAATAAAATCCCTGCGCACCAGAATGCTATCAAAGCATTGGCACTACATCCGACAAAACCTATAGGCGTGAGCTGTTGCGCCGAGGGTGGCCTTCTTAGCTGGGATTATGATGGTAATATATTAAAAGAATATATGGGTCATATTGCCATAATTGATGATATTGATATTGACCCTACGGGTCGTTTTATTGCCAGTGCTGGACGGGATTTCACCTTAAAGATACATGGCCTGGATGATGGGGTTTTATATCATAATATTCATTTGGGGCGACGCTCACCAAAGTCACTGTGCTTTGTTTCGCCTGATGTGGTGATTGTGACTAATTACTGGGGAGAGCTACTGCGTGTCGCATTGACGGATGGTTCTATTATCAGACAGACGGTGGCGACTAATGGTATCAGCTCGATTAGCAAGCATGGAAAACATTATGCAGTATCATCCTATGATGGTGCCGTTTATCTGGTTGAACAGCAACAGCTAACGGTACTTAATAGCTTGCGTTCTATGACACAGCAAGTGGAGGCACCCGCTTTTGTCTAATCAGGCCACAATTCGTTTTGTTATCCTTGCTGCTCCCAGAAGTGGTAGCAATATGTTGTGTAGCATGCTGAACTCACACCATTCAATCTTGTGTCATCATGAGTTGTACAATCCTGCTGATATTTTTTACGCACTGCAATTGCGTGATAGTGATTTTAAATTGGCAGTCAACATGGAACAGCGGGACAGGCAACCGTTGAGTTTTTTGGCCAGAGTTTGGCGATATAATCAATCCAAGTCATGTGTAGGATTTAAAATGACGCATAAACAAAACCCACAGGTATTTGATGCCTTACTGGCAGATACAAGTATAAAGAAGATTGTGTTGAAGCGTAACAATACAGTTAAAGTGCATGTCTCTAAACTGATTGCTGAACAAAATGGCATCTGGGAAGACTATGGTCAGCATGCTCCTACAAAACACAATCAAGTGGAAGTTGATTTATCCAGCTTGCAAGCGGATGTTGCCTTCAATCTGGCTTTCTACCAAGAAATAATAATAAGTCTGAATCAGTCAAAACAAAACTATATAGTTGTTGAATATGAAAAACTGACAACACAGCTTACCCAAAATACAATTTTAGATTTTCTCAAGTTGCAACATCAAGCATTAACAACCATGAGTTGTAAGCAAAACTCTACAGACCTACGACAACTGGTGAGTAATTTTTCGACTTTATTTGAGCAGTGTCAGGATAAAAGTTTAAAAGCACAGCTGACAGACAGGTGTAGTTAACAAGAGATGAATATGTATCAAAATAATTTATCATATGTACAGCTTCAAGCCATTGAAAAACAGGGAGCCAGTGCTTTTTATTTTTTAGATATGGAAAAGCTCAAAAGTAATTATCAGCAGCTACATCAGGCATTTAGTAACGAATATGAAAATTGCCAAATCGCTTATTCATTTAAAACAAATTATGCCCCGATGATTTGTGATTTACTAAAATCATTGGGTTGCTGGGCAGAAGTAGTTTCAGCAATGGAATATGATATTGCCACACAGGTTGTGGGATATGATCCTCAACAGATTATCGTTAATGGGCCGCTGCATGAAGCAGAATTTATCGAAAGGCTCTTACTCGAGGGAGCGCTGATAAATGCTGATGCCTGGTATATACTTGATGAAATAGCCAAGATTTGTGGCAAATATCCCAAGCAGCAATTTCAAATAGGTGTGAGGCTTAGTTATAACATTAAAGAAGGTGTTTTTTCTCGCTTTGGCATCAACAGTACACAACAGAATTTACAGCGTTTATCTGACTGGCAGACAATCGTTGGTAACTGTGAAATTATTGGCTTTCACAGCCACTTTTCAAACTCATCACGTAGTTTAAACTGCTTTGATTCACGAGTATCAGGGTTGTTAATTGCCAGCGAATGCTACTTTGAAAAAAAAGCACCCCAGTTTATCAATATTGGCGGTGGTTTTTTTGGTGATATGCCTACAAGTCTTGCGAACCAATATGGTAAAAATCTACCCAATTTTATCGATTATGCCAAACAGATATGTAACAACATAAAAAAACGATTTGTCACAAAAAAATTACCAAAATTACTATTAGAGCCAGGCACTGCATTAGTTGCAAATGCGATGGTTTTTGTCTGCAAAGTCTATGAGGTTAAACAAATAGAGGGTAAGACCATCGCCCTGGTTAATGGTAGCAATCATAACGTCAACCATAAATGGCAGGGTGAATCACTGCCTATTGAGATACTTAGACAAAACCCAGACCAGGCATCGAATTCAGATTCTGCATGTTTTGATATTGTTGCTAATACCTGTATTGAAAAAGATGTTCTTTGTACTGATGTATCTGGCAGTATTAGGGCGGGAGATTATATTGTTTTTCAATACATGGGAGGTTATAGCAATGTACTCAAACAGCCTTTTATTCATCCCTGTCAAGCCATTTATGCGATTCAAAACGAACAACTTGTTGTTGTTAAAAGGCAGGAAACTGCTACAGATATTTTAGCATCTTACACATGTAAAGAAATTGCTACAGAAGCCAGCAGTCCTAATGAAAAAACTAATAATTAAGATAACTTATAAGGAGAACAATATGAAATATAAAGCAAATATAATTAACAGTGTGATATTGATGGGGGTATGCAATTTATTAATTGCCAATTCTGCTTTTGCGCAAACTGCTGGGCCAATCAGCGCTAATTGTCTACACAGCTATGTAGGTGATCCCATGCCCAAGCAGTTGATCTCGGGTATACCTTTTCCAACGGCAGATGTGACCCTAGATGTATGGGTGAAAAATCAAAATTATGAAAAGATGAATCAGCATAGCTGGGATATCTGGGCAGCATTAACCGAACGCGTTAATGACAGTGACTGGGGGGTGGTTTCACGTTTTGAGACCTGGAAAACACCCGATCAGATCGCAAATAATTGCCAGCAGGAACAGGCCGTGACACTGAAAAAGCCAAATCAATTTCACCATGCCAATATTGTCAATAATAAAAAATATCCACCAAAAACAGGTCAAATTAATGATTCAATCATTGAAGCGGTTAGATACAGTCCAGCGGCCACACATCACGCTGCAAAATATGATTTATTTAATCTGGTAAGCTTACAAAAAATCTACAATGCCCAAAAAGGTCAAGGTGTATTTCCAATTCAGATTCCTGATTTTCCTGCACAGGCTGTTACCATTAAACCCGTTTACAAGGTATTTACTCAGAACACTGTCAATGAAAACTATGCAGGAATGACCTCCTGGCCTGGTTTGCCAAAAACAGCCAGGGCTTTTCCAGAAACCGATTGGAATACCTGTGTTTATATAGATTTCACAAACAATACTTCCAATAATGACCCTCAATTAGATAAGGGCTGTGATGCCAAAAACCCCAGCAAGAACTCAAATATCGTCTACAACATCAAAGATTTTATCCACATTGAAATTACAGAGCAAAATATAGATGACTTTATCCACCTGGAGAATAGCTTAAGCTTAGGTGACTACGTGGTACTGGTGGCTATGCATGTCACAACCAGAGAAATAACCCGTTGGACATGGCAGACCTATTTTTGGTCCCATAATCCAGATCAACCCAGCTTGCCAAGCACGGTTGAAAAAGCCAATGCACGCCCAGCGATGATGCCTCTGGCATCTGATCATTATGCCATGGCAAATGGCTATGCCACCGTAAAATATGGTACAAAACAAAGCGAAGCGGGATATGCAATGGTTTGGCCCGCACAACCAGATCTGGGTGGAAAATCTGTTGGTGCAGGAGTGGTTGTTTTCAATCCATATCTGGAAGCAGGATTTACTCCTGCAACTTTTAATCCAAAAAACCCAATATTAGGGAAAAATGGAAGTTCCTACACTGCAAAATTTGGTATCCAGAGTAACTGCATGTCATGTCATGCCATGGCGGCTTTACCTGGTGAACAAAACCCACCTACACACCCAAACTACGTGGCAGATTTTTACTATTCATTGGATAACAAAAAGTTTTTCGAAGGAAATTTAAAAATGGACTTTGCCTGGTCGATTACTTCTACAGCAAAATAATTGACAAATACATCCGCACTAATGCGATATTAATAACACAACGAGGTACATATCATGTCTAACTGGACTAGCCCACAATCACTTTCATTCATTCCTGCTGGAAAGTTGGTAACATTTACAGCTCTTCATCAGGCCGCGTTAACCCAATATGTTCAGATAATCAATTCATCAGGGTCACCCGTATCCTTCGATAAATTAGAAGGAGGTACAGCGTCATTTCCCATATCTGGTAGTGGCACAACCGTAGGTTTTTTTACCAATGGAGCAGGGTCTTTCAAAATGCAAAGTGGATATCAAATTCAATTTAAAAACAGTGGTTCACAAACTTCTCTGGTATCTGCTGCCAATCCAAACCTATTTTATATTAATGGCACAACTTATGGTGGAGGCACCATGTTTGTCACCGAAGATCAAGGAGGAACGGATTATAACGACACCAGCTTTGTCATTCAATGGTATCAAAACGAAGGATAATAAATATTTACTAAATCCTCCATCTGTTCAAGAGCTAAATAGCCTAGGATAAATGGAGGGACTTAAACTCAAATGAGAGGGTAACAAAATGCAATATAATTTTATAAACAAGTATTTAATCAGAGGGCATTATGCCATATTAGGGATATTATTATCCACATCGACATTATTAGCTAAACCTGTATTTCCTGGTGGTGAGCCCATCACACCCAGTGATTTAACCACATCTGCAACACTGCCAGCGCCTCCGCCGAAGTATAATCCTCAGGATCCTATCAGTCACACAGCATTCGCCCGTTTTGCCTGGCGACAGTTTATTTACTTAAATTCACCAGGTAATCCCAGTGGCAATACCACACCAGGACAAACGACCATCGTACGCGGCGTTGTGGATGCCAGTCGAAACTTTGTGGACTCAGGTGCGAATAATTTTTATCAATCAGGTAAAACCTCAACTGATAACTTTAGTAGTAATATTTTGGTATGGGAAAGCTATGCACATCGTTCTGAGCTCTTTCCTAAAAATGCCACACCAGTTGGCAACTTTCAAACATTAAATCCACAATATATATTTGAAAATATTAGTGTTGCATCAACCAGTGCTAGGTTTAACAATCTGGATGAAAACTCCCAAATTGGACAAAACAAAATATTCTTTCCAAAAAATGGCAATACGCCATCGACTAACCCTTATGATGATTATGAGATTATATTTGAAGCCAAAGTCAATCAGGGTGAATACGATTATGTTAAGTCACTAGGCGGTAAGGCGCCTGCCAGTTTCAATTTACCGCCAAATAGCACAAATAATAATGAAGCCATAGAAATCAAGGCAGCATGGCGCGTATTAACCAATGATTTAATCAATTCTGGTCGCTACCATACAGCCGAAGCTTTATATTATTTAAAAGATGAAACAACTGGCGTTACCACTTCTCACGTGGGTACCTTTGGCCTAGTGGGTTTGCACATCATTCGTAAAATGGAAAATTATGAAGCACTGGTTTTTTCCTCCTTCGAGCATGTTGATAATGTAGTCACCGCAAGTGGAGCAGAAACAGGTTTGTATTTTTTCACCCTATATAATCAGCTGGATTATCAGGGCACTGTTGGGTCAAATCCAGATGTTATTATTAACAATGGAGTCAATCACATTCAATACCCTCTACCAAAACAGGGCGCCGTTGTAGCCAGCAATGGATATGATTTTATTCCCGGAAATTATACCTTGCCAGCTGGGCCAAATGCAGGGCCGATAAAAGTAGTACAGCCACCAACAATCACCAAAGCTGTTATTGACGTTAATACCGAGGTAAAAGCTGCTATGGTTGCATCAGGTCAATTCAGCGACAGTGTCTGGCAGTACTATATTTTAAAGGGTGTGCAACCTTTACCTGTGGATGAAGATACTTCCATCACGGGTACTAATAATCCACTGACTCAGGACTTCTTTTTAGCCAATAATGTGGTAGAAAGTAGCCAGCCAGGGATTCAATTATTTAAAGGAGGTGCACCAGGGCCTGTATCCGGAACTTTCCCCAATCCACGATCAGGATCAGGTGCATTAAATATTCAAAATGTACCAGGCCTGCCTGCCAGTGCCAATCAGTTAGTGATGGGTGGTTGCATGGGTTGTCATGGTCAAGCAAAATACAATAATACCACTACAGGTAAAACAGATAGTATCTTTAGCTTCTTAATCAGTACAAATAATTTAAATGGTACAGGTGGTTTTGAGGCCGATGAGCTAAATGAAAGCGACAAAAATTTAGTAGGTAAAGCAGCCATGTATATGGCAAAAAAAAGTAAATAATACACCACAGTAGAGACGCCCTATCAGGGCGTCTCTTGATTTAAAACCTAATGAGTACTTAACCAAAAAATAATAATCTACTGCGTCAAACGCGAAATAGCGACATTATTTCTTATCCAACTACCCCCTGGCGAAAGCGGATAAAGAATATTTAAACTGGCATTATTACTGCTAGCAAAACCCGGATTAAAAGTACCAATACCCTGGTTGCTTACTGTTCCACTTGTAGTCCGAGGGTATCCAATTGTATGCAACATAGCATAGTTATAACTATTGACCGTTGCAAGCGCATCAAAACCAGAGGCCCAACGCCCATTACCATTGGCATCATAATAATAAACCACCGCAAAAGAGCTGTAATTATTGGAGGCAAAGCGTGTTTGCAAGGAAATACCCCAACCAGCCGATGCCGGCTCATACCAGACACCAGAATTGAGTGCAGGTATTTCAGGTGTGGTATTAGCGGTAACAAAAGAGGGTTGTAAACACCAACTACCAGTTTGGCCTCCTATAGTCCAACTAAAGCTGCCTAACTTCAAGTCTCGGTTCACACCATTACACTGGCTGTTATTATTAACCGCGCCATCACCGTAATCAATAGTGAAACTACCAACTGTACTCTGTGAGGTACTGCTGTTGCTAAAATTATAAGTGGTTTTATACAGGCTGCCAGATAACCTATTATTTATGAATGCAGAGGTGGCAAAAAACCATTCAGGCCTACCTGCCTGATCATAAGAGTACAGATATAATAAATAAGTGCCAGCAGCGGTCTGGGAAATATGCACACCATGACCATTCTTTATCGGATCAAAAGAAAAACCAGTGATCGGTGGTTTGACATCTTCAATTAAAATAGGGTTTTTAAAGGCAATGTTTTGCCCAACATGGTTATCTTCATCGGCAATAAATACCATATTGGATATTTGTCCAGTAAAAGACTCACCTATGGGTATACGATAAGTCACCCAGTCGCTGCCAGAATAGTTGTGAAAGCTTTGATTGCCAAAGTTTTGTTGTGTACCAAATACCTGCCATGTTTTGGTAGCAGAAATGACACTACTGCCATTCATGATAAAGCCAATGCCATTGATTTCTGCCTGTTGCTGATTTGAGCGAAAGCCGAACTCCAATACAGTATTGGCTGTCACGGTATAATCATAAGCTATCTTTTTCCAACTATTGCCCCAGATTTTTAGTTTATTGCCAGTGCCACCGACCACTACATAGGATGTATGTTCGATATCCTGAATATTAAGCTTATAGCTTGTTAGCGTTTGACCCATAAATGGCCCTTGCGGTGCAGTAGTGGGTCTGATATAACATTTTTCATTGCTGGTTTTGCCATTACTGAGGACTTTAAAACAGAGGCCATTGTTATTAAATTTATCCTGCAAGCTTAAGTTTTGTATAGGGAACTGTATGCGTTGCTGACCGTTATACAAGGCTCGACTATAGATATCATTGCCTGAAAATTGCGCAATAGTTGCACTGCCATTGATATTTTCCCTGACAGTGACTGCGGCATCCGCTGCAAATTGACTGCCTAATAACAGGATACAGTAGTTGTTATTACAAACACTAGAAGCTGAACTTAAAACAGGGGTATCTATATTGGCAGGATCATTGATAACCACACTATAGGTGAGGTTTTCACTGGGTGTGCCTGCTGTGCGGGTGATAATGACTCTATTATATAGACAGTCTATATCACTGCCGAGTTGTCTGGTCTGCTTAGTGACCGCAAAGCTCATGGTTTTGGCACCTGTGGCAGGGTCAGTTACTATGGCTCCAGCAGGATTGTTTTGAAAATCAAAAATCCCAGACTGCCCCTCAAATATACCACTTGTAGCAATGCCAGCACATTTAAGCTGCATATTAACATTAAGCCCAGCGGCCATATTAAATACTTTAACCGATAGGGTTTTACCAGCTGCAAAATCGGCACTAAGGATTTGGATACTATCTATGTCCTGCTTGCTATCATACACTGCCGGACTATGAAAACTATGGTTATGTTGCGCAACACCTAACACCTCCCCCGTGCTTAAGCGATTATCGATCACCATATTGGTAGGAAAGCCGATGCCAAAATCTGAAAAATCAGTAATATCACCATCGTCATATTCATAGCTATCGGCAAATCTATGGGCGGTGAGCCTAAAGGCGGCACTTAACTGGCCAGAATTAATATCATCAAATTGCAGCAGCTTAAACTCAATACCAGCAAGCGGGATAAGCTCAGGACTGATTTCATCAGTATTGATGGAACCACTACACACTTGACCATTGATCTGACAAGGGATTTGATAAAGGTGTTGCCAAATCCTTGCTCCCACTGCTTTATAATAAACCGAAGGTGATGCCCATTGCACATTAGACCAGGACAAGGTCGTTCCACAACCTGCTGGTGTGGCTTTGGCATCTCGTAATATGTTATTAACTGGGTCAATGGGTGAGGGTTGTAGTGAGCAGATGCTGATGTTACTGGAGAGTGTACCTGTTGGTGTTTGTCTTATCAGGCTATTGGTATTTAGGGTATCCAGTAATATTTTTTTCTGATCCGATGGATACAGTTTAAAGCGGGTGTTAGTGCTATTGGCAATAAAAACCTGTGAGCCAGCATTACCCGTGGCAAAATCATTATTGAGGGTTTCATTTAGTACCACTGATACCTCGGGTGTATCTGTTACACTCTAGCTTAGATTGAAAGAACAAGTGGTTGGATTGGCTATATTAGTGATACAACGATTGGGGGAGGTGAATTGGCCTACGGGGCGAATGATATGTATATTGATATTTTTCTCACCGCTTTCTCCATTGGAATCTATTATTGCAGTTATCCGATGCGTACCAGAACTTAATTTCGCCTTGAGTACATCTGCTGAAATAATACTGCCTTGACCAATAAAGCCATCGTTACTTGATTCCCATTT
>JAESTH010000198.1 GCA_016763695.1 Alcanivoracaceae bacterium | reverse complement strand
TCTTACCGCACCCTTTCACCCTTACCCATCAATAAAGATGGGCGGTCTTCTCTCTGCTGCACTTGCCGTAAGCTCACGCTTCCCAGACGTTATCTGGCACTGCGTCCTATGGAGCCCGGACTTTCCTCGATATGATAAATCACACCGCGATTACCTGACCAACTTCAATAAGGGATTATGGGTTTATTTGGCTTAAATACAAGGATTTTTTATTTTATAAGGCTTTTCTCTTTGATTCTATGCCACTTTTTCCTAACACTATCTTTTTTTGGTACTTATTAGTTGGCGCATGCCTCAGAAGACAAAAAAAATAGCTCAATCATCACAGCTTTGTTCCGCCTCATTACAACCCTCCATATAGCATAGCTCTTTTTTCATTATTAACAAATTCCCATAACCATCTTTTGGAGTAGCAAACTCCCATGAATCCATAACACTATCAATAATATTAATACCCAACCCCCCTGGACGAGTTTGGTTTAAATCTCTGGGTTTAACTGAGTTATCGTATACTAAAGAAGCATAATCACGCAGATAAAAAACCAGCGTGTTATTTTGCAGTTTAAATGACAAATCAATTTCCCCTGTTTTATCATTGCTATAGGCATGCCGATATATATTAGTAACAGCTTCATCAATACATAATACTAGCTGTTGCTCAGAACTGGCATCAAAACCCAGTTGCAACACTATTTCTGATACTTTTGCTCTGACCATTTTTAAATTGAGAGGATCTGCACTAAAACTGATTCCGTCTAAATATTTTTCGTGGATATGATCGCGTTTCTCAACCAGTAATAGCGTGGCATCATCAAATAATTTCTGCCTGCGTACATAAGTGATTATCTTACCAACTCTCACTTCAGCAGATTCAGCTTCAACTGTTTTGATATAATCAATCAACCCTTCTGTGCCAAGTAACTCATTATTTTCCAATCTTGCATCAGTCAATCCATCTGTCAAAAAATATAATCCACCACCTCCTATGGCTGTTTCCTGCTCGGGAAAATCTAATTCTGAATCAATACCCAACGGTGGTGCGTTAGCAATCCAGGTATGAATACTGCCACTATCTGAACATTTATGAATAACTGGCGGTAAACCAGCATTTGACCAGATTACCCGGTCTTCCTTTGGATAAAAGTACCCCGCTGCCACACAAACAAACATACCTCTTGAAGCATTTTCACATAGTTCTCTATTAGCCTTTTCCAACCATTGAGATGGAGACAGCCGGTCTTTGCCTATCCAGCGTAATAAGCTACTGGCTCTAACCATTAACATGGATGCATCAAGCCCTTTACCAGAAACATCGCCAATAATAAAGCCAACACAATCTTCGCCTAATGAAAAATAATCATAAAAATCACCCGACACTTCATAAGCTGGCACATTAGTACCGACAACAGGAAATGGTGGTTTTTTTCTCGGAGGGAGCAAAGAACGTTGTAATCTACGAGCCAGGGTTATTTCTTTTCTTAAACGATTTTGCTCTACCAAGCTTAAAGTCAGACGTGCATTATTTATTGACAAGGCAATTGGAGAAGCAAGCAGCCTCAGGATATCCATATCACGATTATCAAAATAAACTTCATTTTGTTTATTCAACACCTGCAAAACACCAATATTAGTTCCTGCTGCTATTAATGGCGTGCACAAAACTGATTTGGTTTCAAAGCCCGTTAATTGATCAACAATGCTATTATAACTGGCATCCAGCTTGGCATCTCTAATAAGCTGACATTCACCAGAAATCAGGGTTTTGCCAACTATACTACTATCTACATCAACATCTATACCCTTAATATCTACCGGGCCATAACTGGCTCTACACACCAGTTTTTTCTCTTCTTTGTTATACAAAAACACCGATGCCGCCTCAGCATCCATATAATCAGAAATCTGTTCAACTGCAAAGCTTAAGGTCTCATCAATATTCAATGACTGTACAAAAGTCTGACTTAAGTCAGCTAATAGCTTCAGTTGATCTAATGTACCTGCAGATGTTTCTGACTGATTCTGTATTAAGCTTTCGGCTTTCATTTAGGCTTTATTATCTAAATCATTACTGTCATCAGCCTCTTTTGAATCTTTACTACTGTGCTTTTTCTTGCCCCGTTTTTGTTTTAAATTATAAACTGTCATAAATACACCAGACAAGGAGTATAAAGTAAACACTACAAACAGAACTTTGGCTGGAGCTAACGCCAATAACACAAAAATAAGAACCAATAATAAGATCCATACAAATGGCACAGTCTCTTTAAATGGCAGTGTTTTGAATGAATAATACCTAAATCTGGAAACCATTAATAACCCAGATATTAAAGTAACAACAAGTGAAACGAATTGTAACGATTCACCAGTAAAATCATGGTCAACCGCAACCCACACAAATGAACTAACCAATGCTGCTGCCGCTGGTGATGGTAAGCCCTGAAAATAAGCCTTGTCAACACTGCCAATTTGTACATTAAACCTTGCTAACCTCAGAGCACCACTGACTGTATAAATAAAGGCAACTAACCAGCCAATTTTACCCATGATAGGGTGTATATCTGCCATAAAATGTAATGACCAGTTATACATCAACAAAGAAGGAGCCAGACCAAAAGAAATCAAATCCGAAAGCGAATCATACTGTTCCCCAAAAGCACTTTGGGTATTTGTTAAACGGGCTACTCGCCCATCCAGCCCATCCAGAAGTGCCGCTATAAAGACTGCAATAGCGGCGATTTCAAACCTGCCATTAATTGATGCAATAATGGAGTAATACCCAGCAAAGAGCGCACCTGTGGTAAATAGGTTGGGTAATAGATATATGCCTTTCTTAGCTGATTGTGATAGTTTTGTCATTTTTTATATTCTATAACACGAAAATATGATTATACCACCATGTAAAAGGTATACAGAAATTTTTATTTTTTATGCTCAAAAAAAACCCTGATATTAAATCAGGGTTTTTGTGTAACTTAAGTTTAATTAAGTTTATGCCATTAAGACAACTTTCTTCTTGCTACAAAGAACAGTCCAACAAATAGCATCATTAAACCATATTGACTAAGTGTAGGAATAATTGCAGGTGGTGGTGGTGGTGCTGCAATATAAGGACATGGTACCGCCGTTAAGTCTAATCCCCAAATTGTTAATGTACCAGCTGTATAATTAGCATCAAGTGCATTTGGGTTATCATCAAAACTTTCAAAAAACTGAATAGGTAGTTGTCCATCACCCAATGCAACAATATCAGGAATGCCATTATCAGTAAAATCTACAATACCACCTGAACTATAAGTTGCAACACCAGGTGCGCCATCTCCATTACCAACATTCAGTCCAACACCTTGGCCTCCAGCAGAATCAGTAAAAAGGAAAGTTGCCTCTGACAACCAACTTGCGCCAACAGTTTCTACCGTTACACCAGTCCACTCAACCCCTGTTATGCTACCACCAGCTACACAACTTGCAATCACATTATCTGGATCATCTTGCCCATCAAAAGAGTCACCTATTAACTCTGCAAAATCCAGTGTTACTGATGATACCGCTCCAGTACCATCTGGCGTGTTTACAGGCGCAGTCAAATCGACAGCTTGAACTGTACTACGAGTAGGTTGATCTAATTTACCTGCAATCGCTACTGACATAGTACAAGCAAGCAAGAGACTTGCCGATAATATCTTTATTTTCATTTTATTTCCCGTTGTTTATTATTGAACTGACAATATTATCACAAGCCATATACATAATCAATTCATCTGAATAGATAATTATGTCATATAAGGATTTAAAACCCACTATTTTGTACAATAACCCTCTGAACAATATCGGGGACATAGAAACATGAGGTATTTAATCAACTACAATGGTTAGATTTCTGCCTTTAAATCCATTTTTTTAAAAAACTAAATCATTCAAAAGTGGCTGTGAAAATTGTATCAAAATCAGCATAATTGACTACGATCAACTGATTAACAACCATCGGACTGACCTCTTGTATAATACCACTACTCCATATTATCTGTATTGATGATATATTTGAGGAACCCAAACCAAAATGCAAGGTTAGTTCGTTGCCTGCTCCTCTTGATGAACCACTGGTAACAGTGCGAATTTGTGAAGAGCCATTATCAGTTTTTAAAATTACTTTTGAGCCTATGGCATTTTTGTTAATATTGTTTGCACCAATCAGTTTGATTTTTATCCAGTTATTGCTGTTTAATGAATTATTTTTAAACAATTGGTAATTGACATTTCTATTGGCTAAGACTATATCAACTTTACCATCATTATTAATATCCCCATGTGCAACACCTTCTGAGCTCAAGGTGTTTGTGGCACCACAAGTTGCGGTGACATTTGTGAAGCTTCCATCCTGATTGTTGAGAAATAAGCTATCTGATAATTCTATTGTATCATTATGTGTGGCAACATAAGCATCGATCCATGCATCATTATTATAGTCAAAGAACAAAGTCCCCCAGCCAACAGCAGCTATATTTAATGCCGATCCAGCTGATACATCTAAAAATACTTCTTGTCCCTGTGATACTTGATTTATCAATAATTTTTGCTCTAGAACACTGGAAAAATAAAGATCATAATCACCATCATTATCAACATCACCTACTGCAATTCCCATACCAAAAACAGGAATATTTGTATTACTGGCTTCAGAAACATCTCTAAAGCACCAATGTACCCCACAATCATCATGAGCTGACCCCTCATTTTTCCATAAAACATTTTCTCTTAACTTATCTGAGATTACATATAAATCCTGATCGCCATCATTATCAAAATCAAAAAATGTCACGGCCAAGTTCGGCTTCATCGTTTGGCTGGCAGCAAAATCTGATATAATATTGGTAAATGTACCATTACCATTACTCAGATAAAACATGTCTGCAACTGGAGCACCAGGGATACCACCCGGTATTTCAGTACCTACATCATAGTTAATCACATATATATCTAACCAGCCGTCACTGTTGATGTCGGCCCATGCAGATGCTTGTGCGTTATATGGGTTATCAATTCCTGCTTGAGCTGTTACATCTAGTAAACTATTGCCATTGAGATTTTTAAATAAATAATCCTGTCCCATACAACTAAAATAGATATCATCCCAACCATCGTTATCATAATCCGCAACAGATACGCCTTTGCAAAGACTTTCTGGGACTCCGATATTTTGAAATTGATCTAGCTCAACAAAACTTTCATTGCCCTGATTAACAAAAAGTTTATTAGGCCCAACCTGATTTGAGACGACAATGTCCAGTAGCCCATCATTATTTATATCAATAAAAGCCTGACCTGTTCCGATGTTACCCAGTGTCAAAACACCTCCATCGTTATGCGCAGCATTAAAATTGGCTGATTCCGTTATATCACTATAAATATCTTGTCCATAGGCACCTGTCATGAAAAGCAATGTAGCCAGGGTGATTTGTATGTGTGTACGAAAGAACATTTTATTTCAAATTTACCATATTATGTTGTTTATTAGTCACTGTTCACTACTCTGACCATTACCGACAAGGCGGCAATCTCACAAATATTACTGATTATTATCACTAAATCTAATCACTTTTTTCAATAGATTCCTGTCTTTACAGGAATGGCGTTGCCAAACAATTACCTTTACAATAACAAAAAATTATTATTATTACAATCTGATAAATGCTTTTCATTTAATCAATCATAAACAGTGCAAAAAAAAAGACCCAGACGGTTACCCCGAATAGGTCTTTGAGTACTTAGTTAATACCTTGGTTTTACTATGTCTTTGCTCTTGCTCTTCTCATTCCGAAAATCATTAAAGCCAAAACTAATAAAGCCAAACCATACCACTGTAAACTAGGTATAGGCCTTGCAGGAGCAAAAGCCAAAACTGAATCAATACCGATAAAGTTCGAGTTTGCACCAACAGGTCCGCCATCAGCGACATAATAAACAAAAGCAACACGCCCAGAGCTATTAACATCAGCAGTAAATTGAGCCCAGTCATCAGGATAACCACCCGTAGCTAAAGCTGGATTAATTTCAACCAAACTATCGGTAAAGTCACCAAAACCACCAAAACAGTCACCTGTTGTTGTTCCACCTGTTGGACTATGTACAACAAACATTCTATCAGGAAAGGTATTACCTGTAGTGGTTCTTGTCCAGAAACTAACCGTCTCAAGGAAACCCATATCAGGCATAATTAACCAGTTACAGATATCTGAACCAGATGTATTATTAAAGTTTGCACCAATATACGAATCCGCAGGTCCAGCCTGAGCTGAAAATACCCCAGTATTGCCCTGAAACCAGTCAGTACTACCTACAGGATTTGATCTGTTGTCCATTATCCAACCAGGTAAGTTAGTAATATCATCGAACCCTTCACTAGTTATAGTTGGTGCGCCTGGC
Organism: Alcanivoracaceae bacterium; assembly: GCA_016763695.1. GTDB lineage: Bacteria > Pseudomonadota > Gammaproteobacteria > Xanthomonadales > Marinicellaceae > NORP309. The sequence continues at coordinate 11,837 of JAESTH010000198.1, read as the reverse complement.
GCGTCAATTGTAGGCGGCGAATTATCTCTAACAAAACCATCTCTTGCAAAGTTATCTTGTGCAAAAGAATAAGCGCTTACCAGAGACATTAACAAAATTGCTTTTTTTATCATCATTTATTTCCTCTCAGAATTGTTTATTGGGACCAACCCTCATTTGTGTTGATGGTTGAATTATTTTTGTGAATTATGTTTTAAATTCTGCTTAAATAATCAGGTCAGTAGTTAGCATAAAACATTTTCAACCTTCCTGAATTTAATACATCTTAACTAAAATTTAACATTAATGGAAGAGAATCACTCAAATCCATTAGAAAAGATGACCCTGCCAGCCTGATTCCACAAGGTGTAGCGGTGATTATGACTCATATCATTCATCTCTTCCTTCATTCCATCCGACCATAATACGGTAACCGAAACAACAGTGGCATCTGCCAATCCAAAATGCAATGCTCGTTGATTTCCAGAGCCTCTGGCATCACCACTGGTTACCTCTCTAATCAAAGTTTTTCCATCTGAGGTTAACAACTCTACTCTTGAGCCAATGGCATTTCTGTTTACTGCACCATAGCCAACCAATTTGATTTCTATCCAATTATTTGCTGAATTTAAATTATTTTTATATAACTTATAACCACTACTTCTATTGCCTTTTAGCAAGTCAAGTAGTCCATCGTTATTCATATCACCAAAAGCAATGCCCTCTGTAAACACCAGATCTGATACTCCAGAATCAACTGTTACATCGGTAAAAGTCGCATCTCCATTGCCTTTAAATAATTTTTCTGCCGTATCAACTGTTGAACCATAAGTAGCAATCATGGCATCCAGATAGCTGTCATTATCATAATCAAAAAATAGCGTCCCCCAGCCAGCTGTATCTGCAACATTCAACACAGAACCAGCTGACACATCGACAAAAACAGCCTGACCCTGACTAGTCTGATTGATTAATAAAACCTGTTCTCCAATACTGCTAAAATACATATCCATATCACCATCCAAATCGATATCTCCAGTAGCAATGCCCATGCCATATACATGTGCATCCGCATTTGCTGCTTTTGATACATCGGTAAAACACCAATAAGTTCCACAAGAAGCAGTTGCTGGACCATCATTTCTCCACAAAACATTGCCATGCAACCTGTCAATGACCACATATAAATCCTGATCTCCATCATTATCATAATCAAAAAATGTCACGGCCAAACCTGGCTTTTCCAGATTTACGGAATCAAAATCAGCATTGATATTGGTAAAAGTTGCATCGCCATTTGAAACAAAAAAAGAGTCCTTTGCGGCATTTATCCCTTTAGAATCAGATGAAGTCACAACCGATGAAGATTGACCATTATTATAATTAACCACATATAAATCCAGCCAGCCATCGTTATTGATATCTGCCCAGGCTGAGACCTGAGAATTATTAGTATCATTGACTTGGGCTAAATCAGTTACATCAACAAACGCCTGTCCCTGATTATTTTTAAACAAATGATTATCTCCATGACAGTTAACATAAATATCATCCCAACCATCATTATCAAAATCAGCAACCGATACACCAACACAAGCTTGATCAGCAAGCTGTAAATTGGCGAACACAGAACTTTCCTGAAAAGTCTCGTCACCCTGATTGATCAGCAGGTGATTGGGGCCTAGTTGATTGGTCACATAAATATCAAGATCACCATCATTGTCAATATCTATCCAGGCCTGCCCAATGGCGAAAGTATCTGAAGAGTGTGATACATTGACCCCAGAACTCACAGATATATCGGTAAAATATGGAGTGCCCGCCCAAGACTGGACAGTCACAAAAGTCAACAACCAGACCAGTATATAGCCTATTTTTTTTGTTTGATAATGCATTTTATTTCAAATTAACCATTTAGCTTTGTTCACGATAACAAAAATTTGTTATCATTACAACCTGATAAATAATCCAAACTCAATCAATTCACAATGATTAATAAGTCACGCAGATTACACGGTGTATGTTACGACATTCGTGGTCCTGTTTTAGATGCAGCTAAAGAGCTGGAAGATCAGGGCAACAAAATATTAAAATTGAATATCGGTAACCCAGCTGCCTTTGGCTTTGCTACACCTGATGATATTGTTAAAGATGTTTTGCACAACCTTGCCTCAGCAGAAGGGTATTGTGACTCTAAAGGGCTCTACTCTGCTAGGGTTGCAATTTATCAGTATTATCAGCAACAGTTCAGGCAGATACAATTTGAGAATATTTTTATTGGTAATGGTGTCAGTGAGCTTATCCTCATGTCTATGCAGGCATTACTCAATAATAATGACGAGGTATTGATACCTGCTCCAGATTATCCATTATGGACCGCCGCTGTTAATTTATCGGGAGGAACTGCCGTTCATTATATTTGTGATGAGCACAACAATTGGTCACCCAATATCAAAGACATAAAAGCCAAAATAAACAAAAATACCAAAGCCATTGTTATAATCAACCCCAACAATCCAACAGGGGCTGTCTATTCAAAGCAAACACTACTAGCCATTATTGAACTGGCAAGAATACATAACCTCATCATTTACAGTGATGAAATCTATGACAAAATTCTCTATGATGGTACACAGTTCACTTCGATTGCCTCACTGGCAGATGACATCATGTTTGTCACCTTTAATGGGCTATCTAAAACATACAGGGCGGCAGGCTATCGAACAGGTTGGATGGTACTGAGTGGCAGAACAGAACATGCGGCAGACTACATACAGGGTTTGGAGATCATTGCATCCATGCGCTTATGTGCCAATGTGCCCACCCAATACGCCATCCAAACTGCCTTGGGTGGCTTCCAGAGCATTAACGAATTAACCTCCGCGGGAGGTCGACTTAATCAACAAAGACTGTTGACTTATGAGATGATAAACCAAATACCAGGTTTATCCACAACCAGACCACAAGGCGCATTATATTGCTTTATTAAGGTCGATGTCCAAAGGTTTAATATTAAAAATGACGAGCAGATGATTCTCGATTTGTTAAAGCAGCAACACATCTTGCTGGTGCACGGTACAGGCTTTAACTGGCATAAACCTGATCACTTCAGACTGGTCTATTTACCACATAAACAGGTATTAAAAGAAGCCATAGCTCGAATGGGTGACTTTTTTGCAAACTATCAACAAATATTAACAGAGTTAAAATAATGACAGGCACAATACGAAAAAATATCAAAAAAGGCAGCAAGGTTGCAATCGTGCAAAAACAACACCAACGCAGTGGTGAACTTACAAATGGTATAGTTAAAGACTTGTTAACCAACTCACCACAACACCCTCATGGCATAAAAGTAAGATTAGAATCAGGTATGGTTGGCAGAGTTAAGGAAATTTTTTAGAATTTATGCTATAAAGACAGGCATTAATAAACAAAGAGAACCATCATGAAATATTTTGCAATACTAATGGGGCTATTTTTATTCAGCAATATTGATGCCAAACAAAAATATTACAAATGGACAGATGCCGATGGCAACACCCATTATTCTGAAAAAAAACCCTTCAATAAAAAAACAGCTGAAGTCAAAGTAAGTACACATCAACCAACCGTCATAAGTCATCCTATGAAAACGATGGCGATGACTCCACAAGCAATAACGATGATGAAAAAAGTCCTGAACAAAAAGCTGTAGATGAGTATAACAAAAATGAGCAAGCCCGAGTATCCGCAGTTCAAAACCAGGAAAACTGTAAAATAGCCAAGAAAAATTATGCCACCTTACAGGACACTGTGCGGATAAGGCAAAAAAATCCAGCCACAGGTGAGTACATACGCATGGATGATAAACAAAGAGTTCTAATGATGAAAAATGCCAAGCAAGCTATTAGCGAATTGTGTAAGTAATTGTTGAACTCTAAAGGCTAATCATGAGGCTACAAACTGTATTATTTGGCTGCTTACTGTACTTCTCAACAGCCACCGCAGGGAAGTTTTATAAATGGATGGATGCCAATGGTAACACCCACTATACCGATAAAAAACCCGAAGACAAAAAGACCACAGCTGTTAAAGTAAACAGCTTTCAGCCACAAATTACTGAAAACATTGAAACTGATGACAAAAAATCAAAAGCAGAGAGCAGCACACGAAAAAAACTGGATGAATATTCGAAACGGGATAAAATCAAGAGACAAAACGCCAAAATAAAAAAACAAAATTGTAGAAACGCTAAAAATAGGCTCAAAAAATTTAAAGAATCTATTACATATAGAAAAAAGGATCCCAAATCAGGCGGGTATATTTACCCTAGTGTCACTCTTAAGGTCAAATTACAGGCAAAAAACCAAAAGAAAATAGATCGATACCAACAAAACATCAACAAAAGTTGTCAATAAACTATGAAAAGAAGAAATATAATCAAAGCAGTGGGCGCAGCAGCAATCGTGGGCACATTATCTGCCTGCAAACCACAAGAACAAAACTGCAAACAACAAGCTGGAGAACAAAAACTTCACAAATGGAAGATGGTTACTGCATGGCCAAAAAACTTTCCCGCCCTCGGCACTGGTGCAAACTTTCTGGCCGAAACCATTAATCAAATGAGTGGTGGTAGAATCAGCATCACCGTATATGGCGGAGGCGAATTGGTGCCCCCATTAGAAGTATTTGATGCTGTGTCCAACGGCACCGCCCAAATGGGACACGCTGCTAGCTACTACTGGAAAGGAAAAACCCCAGAAGCACAATTTTTTGGTGCCGTGCCTTTTGGCATGAACGCCCAAGAAATGAACGCCTGGCTCTATCACGGTGGCGGACTGGACTTATGGACCGAATTATACCAACAGTTCAACCTTGTGCCCTTCCCTGTTGGGCAAACAGGTGTACAAATGGGCGGCTGGTTTAATAAAGAAATCAATAGTAAAGAAGACCTCAAAGGTTTAGTGATGCGCATACCTGGCCTGGGTGGCGAAGTACTAAAACGTGCGGGTGGCTCACCCAAAATATTACCCGGGTCAGAACTATTCACCTCCTTGCAAACTGGCAACATAGATGCGACAGAATGGGTAGGACCCTATAACGATTTGGCTTTTGGCCTATATCAGGCAGCCAAATACTATTATTATCCTGGCTGGCACGAGCCCACTGCCTGCCTGGAAGGCATCATTAACAAAACAGCCTATGATGACCTAGAAGAAGACTTGCAGCAAATTGTCAAAATTGCCTGTGTGGCAGCCAATCAAAACATGCTATCAGACTTTACCGCCAAAAACAAAACCGCATTAGACACCCTCATTAACCAACACAAAGTAGAATTGCGCAAATATCCTGATGATGTTATTGAAGAACTAAAAGGACATGCACAGGCGGTATTTGATGAACTGGGTGAAAAATCGGCCATGGGTAAAAAAATATACAAATCCTACAAAGCCTTTGCCGAACAAACCAGAAGCTGGCTGGATATCTCAGAAAATGCTTATTTTAAAGCGCGTTAGTACTTCCAGTCATTCCAACAACACATCATTTCTGCGAAGACAGGATTAAGTAAGTGAAAATTTTTACACTCAGCCCATTTGTAGAAAATCAATTTAAACAATCACCTGATTTAACAAGACTGACCTCAGGTGATTTTAATTTAACCACCGACTGGAAAGACTTTAAAGACACCCATAAGCATTTAGATTTATTTGCCTTGAGCAGAAAATACCGGCAATCCCGCCTGGCATTAATCGCAAGCAGAGATTTAAAAACCAACAATCCAGAAGACCACATACAAACACTCAAACAAACCAGTCAACTAGCAAAACTAATGATCACATTTGCCTACAAATCTGCCATGAGTGAATGTGAGCAGAAGTATGGCAAGGTGATCAATAAAATGGGAGAAAAACAAGATTTTATTATATTTGCATTAGGAAAGCTGGGTGGTAATGAACTCAATTATTCATCAGATGTAGACTTGGTATTTTGTTACACTGGCGCTGGTGAATCTGCTGGTAAAAAATACTTAGATGCACAAAGCTATTATCAACGATTAGGCCGACGCGTTATTCAAATCCTGGACAGCGTCACTGCCGATGGCCTGGTTTATCGGGTGGATATGCGTCTTCGACCTTTTGGCAGTGCTGCACCATTGGTTTGTAGTGTTAATAATTTATTAAATTATCTAGAAAGTGAAGGGCGTGACTGGGAACGTTATGCCTGGTTAAGAGCCAGCTTTATTGCAGGCAATAAAGCCATTGCCGAAACCACACTAACCAGTATCAAACCCTTTATCTATCGTAGATATCTGGATTATAATATCTTTGAATCTTTGCGCCAGATTAAAGCCCAAATTGTCCGCAAACAATCCCAAGATTTGGATAATCTTAAACTGGGCATAGGCGGCATTAGGGAAATCGAGTTCATCATACAAACATTACAATTAACCTTTGCAGGTCGCAATAAACAACTGCAAGGTAATGATTTATGGCAACAAATGCATAATCTATGCGAACATGGACATCTCAATGTAAAGAATTTGCAACAGCTTACAACTGCCTGGTTATTTTTACGAAAGCTGGAAAACCTCTGCCAAATCATTCACGATAGTGATACACATCATCTTCCCCAAAACACAAAACCTTTAGCGCTATGTATGGGCTTTACAGATAGCAAAGAACTATTACAAAGACTAAATGACTATAGAAAAAATGTTCACCATATTTTTATGCAACTATTTTTTTCCAACCACGATAGAAATGATGAAAAGCCATCAAATCCACAAATTCAACAGATAAAAGATCAAGTCTCCAAGAGAAACCTCCCAAAAATAAGTAAGCACAAAATATATGCTGCACTCGATGCACTCATCCCTTATTTAGATCAACACAACGACCATGAAACCATTATTCAGCGCTATCAACAGGTTATAAATGCCGTGAGTAAACGCCCAAGCTATTTATCCATGTTGGTCGAGTCACCGATTGTGCTTGAAAGACTGATACAGCAAATATCCTATAGCCAATATTTTTCAAAGACCATTGCAAAATCACCAGCATTATTGGAACTATTATTTGATGGCATAGACAAAGATGATTTTAAAATTAACCAGCAATGGCACATATTTTGCAAAAAGCACAGCATCAAAGACAGTGAACACTATTTAGAAATTTTATGTCAGTTTAAACAACGCATACAATTTAAAGCCATCATGGCATACATTGACAATATAAATGATGCCAACAGTACGGGTAAAATCCTTACTGATTTAGCACAAAAAATATTGTCCTTAGTGATTATTCAGGCACACCAGGAAATTCAGCAAAATTTTAAATCGACGATTAAGGCCGATGATTTAATTGTGATAGCCTATGGATCGCTTGCCGTGGCAAACATGCATTTACAATCAGATTTTGATATTGTCTTTATACTCAACCAGACAATCACCGATGACAACCACAGATTTATTATGCGTTGGATTAAACGCGTGATTCTCTTGCTAGCCATTCCTACTCATGCTGGCAGCCTCTATCAATTAGATACACAACTTCGCCCAAATGGCAAATCAGGAACCGCCGTTATCAGTCAAAACAATTTTGAAAACTACCAGCTTAACGATGCATGGTTATGGGAACATGCGGCCTTAATAAAAAGTAGAGCTGTCTATGCAAGCAAAGCTCAACAACAATGGTTTAATAAATTGAGAAAACAAGTCTTATGCCAAAAAAGAGAGCCCAATACCGTAGATAGAGAATTAATAGAGATGGCACAAAAACTAGACTCACTTGGCGACAAAGGTCATCAACAGGATTTTGAAATATTAGGCAATATCTTAAAACAAGCACATCGGCAACCCTCCGTCATTGCTAATCTTGATCAACTATTTTCAAACAATAGAAATAAAAACAAACTGGATATGTCTATCTTAATTTAAATAATAGAACCTTGTTACACTACCCAAACATTTCACAAGACAATGATAAATACACCTTTTCCGATCCGACAAATTAATTCACTTGATCTCAGCTTTGATGATAGTGGTTCTGCATATTCAAATAATTACAGTGATATATATTTCCAGTCAGGTATTGGTCAGGATGAGAAGAAGCATGTTTTCTTGTCAGGCAATGATTTACCTGAAAACTGGCAAGGTAAAGTTAACTATACGATTGCGGAAACTGGTTTTGGTACTGGCTTAAACTTTCTCAATACTCTGGAATTGTGGCACAAAAACAAACAGGCAAATCAACACCTACACTTTATCAGTTGTGAATTACACCCATTGAACAAACTACAGTTACAACAACTATTGGCTCAATTTCCCACCCTTGCTAAGTATAGCGAACAATTGATTTCACAGTATCCACAATATTTAATGTATGGTTTCCATAGATTGCATTTTGAAGAACTTAATGTCACCCTGACTCTAATATTTGCTGATTGCATTGATGCTTTTGAGCAATTAGAGTCCAGCATCGATGCCTGGTTTTTAGACGGCTTTGGACCCAGTAAAAATCCAGATATGTGGAGTCAGAGATTATTTAAAGCCATTGCACGCTTGTCGCACATTGGCACCACTGTGGCAACCTTTACAGTGGCCAGAAAAATCCGTGATCACTTAAGTTCCGTTGGTTTTTCGATTAAAAAGATAAACGGATTTGGACAAAAACGAGAAATGCTCACAGCACAACTGACTAGAGAAGATAAGCCGATTGAAAAACAACCCTGGGCTCAAACCTTTAAATCATCTGATCAAAACTCATATGCGGTGCTTGGAGCAGGTATTGCTGGTTTGAGCATTGCCCAAAAATTACAAAAACAAGGCAAAGCCGTCACCTTAATCGATAGGCAAAAACTGCCCTGTCGGGAAACATCCGGCAATCCACAAGCCATGATCATGCCCTCATTTTCACTTAATGATTCTATAGAATCACGGTTTTATTTGGCAGCTTTTCAGTATGCCATCAGACATTATTCAGATGCTTTTTATCATGCAACAGGTGTACACGAACTGGCATTTACCGATAAACAACAAATCTGGCAAGACAAACTTTTATGCCGATTTGATCTTCCTAAAGAGCTTGTATATAAACACCAAAATGGACTTTTGTACACACAGGCTGGCTGGCTTGATACACAGGGCCATGCCATGAACATTTTCAATCAACTGCACAACTATTTACAGGCAGAAATCACAAAAATACACTGGCATAATGATCAGTGGCACTTATATACTGGCAATGATATTGTCCATTCCGCAACTACGCTGGTACTTGCTAATGGCATCAATATCACAAAGATTTTATCCAAATATGAAATGCCTGTCACTGCAAAACACGGACAAATCAGTTATTTTAAATCTACTGATATAGATCCGCAAATTGCCAATGCTCAACACCTACAGCTCAATAATGGCTACATCACACCAAGTTGGAATGGTATACAAACAATGGGCGCGACCTTTGATCATGTTGCAGATAATGACAGGTATAAAAAGCCCATAACCACTAAAGACCATTGGCAAAGAAACCTCCTGCACTGGCAAAATACCCCCTATGTTGGTTTTTTTGACACAGTTCTAAGTCATCAAAGCAGAGCTGGTATCCGTGTTACCACACCTGATCACTTGCCCATTTGTGGTGCATTAATTAACCAAGCCCAGTTTAAAAAAGACTACCATGATATCCACCACGGCAAACATTGGCAAACCTATCCACAACCACAACAGATTAAAAATCTTTACCTACTTACTGGATTGGGATCAAGGGGGTTCACCTCTGCTCCAATTTTAGCCGAGTTTTTATGTAATCAAATGCTTGGACAAACACATGTTTTGGACAAACTTATGCAAAAGTGTATTCATCCAAATCGGTTTTTATATAGGGCATTGTCTCAACAAAAAACTTAAGTTAGCCATCTGATGATAGCAACACACTATTCTATTTATCTTTACTCTGTTTCAAATCATAGGCCTTATGGATAATTTGACTTGGTGTTAAGCCTGCAAACCCTGAATAAAAGTCATCCAGGGAAATTTGACTGGTATCTAACGCCTTTAAATAGCCAATGGCATCTGTTAAAGCCAGATAGTTTTCATTACTCAACTCATGTTCTAAGGCTGCAAGTGCATGAAAAAAACCAGAAGGGTTTTGAAATTGTATTGGCGTATTGAGTGGCTCGTCAGATGAACAAGCCACCGCTAACAAAAAGACTATTAATACCGAAATATTTTTCATGATTTAGGGCGCTTCAAAACCATTTACAAAAATTAAATCTCCAGGAACAATCAGAGGAGCCACATAAACATCCATATCCGAACCTCCACCACCTTCAGCTCTGTTATCCGAGAAAATAGCAATACCCTCATCACTGTTACCAAAATCCATGCCATTATAATCACCGAACTGAAAACCAGAGCCCTCTGGTGAAGAAACAGAAGTCAAGCGATTGGGAACCGTCCAAGTATCACCACCATCCCTTGAAATACTGTGGTAGAAATCCACTCCAGTTCTATCTGGGAATTGTCGTGTATCATAGAAAACCACATTGACGTTACCATTTCTATCAACTTTCAACCATTGATGCCAACGATCTACCGTCAATTCATCGGCAACTTCATGTGGAGTTCTGATTGTCCATGTTGCGCCTTCATCATCAGAATAAGCAACCTGAATATGCGCATGATTATTTATTGTAGAAGACTGGGGAGCCAGAGTGTCTGTCCATGATGCATACAAGCGTCCATCATAAGTTCCCCCAGTTAAATCCATATCTGCTGATACATAAATGAAAACAAAACGACTATCCATTGATGGTATTGGGAAATCAAAGCTATCATTGGTGCTTGCAACCACTGTAGATGCACTGAACACACTGCCGCCATTTGTGGATTTATTAAGTCGAATTTCAGAATTGACTGTAGACGGCCAAAAATGAAAAATAGTGCCATCAGAACCAGTCACAATATCGCTACCTATTCCTCTGGGCTCTGAATTAAATGAAACTGTTGAAAATGTATTGCCATCATCGGTACTGGTAGCAAATTGTAAAATATTGCTTTGATGCCATGTGATGTAAATATTATCTTTAAATGGAGAGCTTGGATGCTTATCTACATGAATATACTCTTTATCATTTAGTGAAGATGACGGCCCTGATAACTCTCTCCTGTCATCCCCAGGGGTTAAATCTGTCAAACTATCCCAAGTTTGGCCGTTATCATCAGATCGATAAAACCACACCTGATTGCCCCCTAATGTGACGTTATAGACAAATGTTCCATCCGATTTCCAGTCCATGGTTGGATCACAACATTCAGACCCTGACAAATCTGGTGAACTGGTCCACGTGTCTCCTCCATCTGATGAAAACAACATCTCCTGCCCGCCAAATCCACCATTTAAACCGGCTACTACAATATCTGAATCAACCGGACTGACCGAAACCGCGGATTCTGCCCCAGTAAAAACCAGCACATCGCCATTCAATGCACGAGTCTGCTGTACTATTTGTTGTCTAAATAATTCCCCTGGAGAATTTCCTGATGCCATGTCAACTTCAAAAAACTTGTGATCACTACCCCATTTTACAGACCGGTAAATGGTTCCATCGATCAAATAACCACTGTATCTCAATAAAAAATAGTTTAATAAACTACGCGGATACTGCACAGCTCCAGTATTTGGCGTGTCGGGAAATTCCTTACGGAATTGCACCCTATAAAATGCAGGCACCATTTCAATCAACTCATCTTCATTCTCACTTAACCAATCTAGATCCTCTAAAAATAGATCATAATTTCGATCGTCCCAAGGTCCAAATTCCTTAAGAGATGTGTAGTCTAGTCGTGAATCTAAACCCAAGCTGTTATCAAT
>JAESTH010000197.1 GCA_016763695.1 Alcanivoracaceae bacterium | reverse complement strand
TCCCTGAAAAACTAATTCCACTAATTATTACTAAAGCGCTGAACTTTGAAGCTTTACCCGTTTATGGTGATGGCACTAATATTCGTGATTGGTTATATGTAGAAGACCATTGCAGTGCCATAGAAAAGGTAATAACCACAGGTAAAGTGGGCGAAGTCTATAATGTTGGAGGTAATGAAGAAAAACAGAATATTGAGGTGGTACACGCACTGTGTGATATTTTGGATGAATTACGACCAGTTGCGGGCAAATCTCGCAGGGATTTAATCACATTTGTTAAAGACCGACCTGGACATGATCAAAGATATGCTATTGATTCATCAAAGTTACAAAATGATCTGGGTTGGCAACCGCAAGAATCATTTGTCAGCGGTATCGAAAAAACAGTACAGTGGTATTTAGATAATAAACAATGGAGTGATCGAGTTTTAGACGGGTCATATCAAGGCCAGCGATTGGGTCAAAAATTAACAGAGAATCAACAATGAATAGAAAAGGCATTATTCTTGCAGGCGGGTCAGGTACGAGGCTTTATCCTTTAACTCACTCGATTAGCAAGCAATTATTACCCATTTATGATAAACCAATGATTTATTATCCACTGACCACATTGATGTTAGCGGGTATTAAGGATATTTTGATTATTAACACCCCGCACGAACAGGAGTTGTTTCAAAAGCTACTGGGAGATGGCTCACAATGGGGTATCAATTTGAGTTATGCGGTACAACCTGATCCAGGTGGTTTAGCTCAGGCATATCTGATTGGGGAAAAATTTGTAGACAACAAACCCTCCTGCCTTATTTTAGGTGATAATATTTATCATGGTTCAGGCATGCAGGAGCTGCTGAGCAAGGCTGATAACAGAAATGAAGGCGCCACTGTTTTTGGCTACCGAGTTCATGATCCACAGCGTTATGGTGTCGCTGAATTCGATGAAACTGGCAAGGTTATCGGTTTGGAAGAGAAACCGGAAAACCCTCAATCCAATTATGCGGTTACTGGCTTGTATTTTTATGATAATCAAGCTTGTGAAATTGCAAAAAACCTGGCTCCATCTCCACGTGGAGAATTAGAGATCACTGACTTAAACAAGGTCTATCTTGAACAAGACCAACTGATGGTAGAGTTAATGGGTAGAGGCTATGCATGGCTTGATACAGGCACCCATGACTCCCTAACAGATGCCAGTAATTTTATTGCCACCATAGAAAAACGTCAGGGAATAAAAATAGCCTGCCCTGAGGAAATTTCTTTCCACAAAGGCTGGATAGATGTTGAACAGGTCTTAAAATTAGCACAACCCATTAAAAAGAACGGTTATGGTCAGTATTTATTAAGTCTGGCGGATGATCATTCATGAAAGTAACAAAAACAAAACTTGCAGGCGCTTTGGTTTTTGAGCCCAAAGTTTTCGGTGATGCACGTGGTTTCTTTATGGAAACCTGGAACTATCAACGCTATAGAGATGCTGGACTGGATGTTAAGTTCGTGCAATCGAACCTGTCAAAATCTGCTAAAGGTGTACTCAGGGGATTACATTTTCAAAACCCCAATCCACAGGGGAAACTGGTACAGATTCTTACTGGTGAAGTATTTGATGTAGCGGTAGATATCCGTGTAGGCTCCCCAACATTTGGACAATGGCATGGAGAATTTTTATCTGGAGACAATCACACACAGTTTTACATACCTGAAGGCTTTGCTCATGGTTTTTGTGTGACATCAGAAACAGCTATATTTTCATATATGTGTACTAATTTTTATGATGCCAAGGCAGACAACTCACTGTTATGGAATGATCCGAAAATTGATATCAAATGGCCTATTTCAACTCCATCATTATCTGAAAAAGATGCCAACGCAATATCATTAGATGCCTTTAATCCAGAAAAATTACCCCAATATATAGTGAAATGAAAATACTACTTACAGGTGCTAATGGCCAGGTTGGTTATGAGTTATGGCGAACACTTCAATACATCGGTGAAGTCATACCAACAACCCGAACTGGCACTGAGATTGCTGGCATGCCAACAGTTACACTTAATTTATCTGATGCAGCGGATATAGAGAAAAAAGTCAATGCTATCCAGCCAGATATCATTTGTAATGCTGCCGCTTATACGGCAGTAGATGAAGCTGAAAACAGCCAGGTTATTGCATACACTATAAACTCAGATGCCCCAGCAATATTTGCCAAATATGCAGTCATTACTGATACTAGGCTGATACACTATTCTACTGATTATGTATTCTCAGGAACCTCATCCCAACCCTGGCTTGAAGATGACAAATGCAACCCTCAAGGGATTTATGCTGATTCTAAAATGTTAGGAGAACAGGCCATTATAGACTCTGGCTGTCAATACATGATATTTCGTACTGCCTGGGTGTTTTCTGATCGTGCCCATAATTTCATGAACTCTATGTTGAAACTCGCTCAGGTTAATGATGAGCTTAATATTGTAGATGACCAAATTGGCTCTCCAACCTGGGCGAGCTCTATTGCGATGGCAACCGCAATGACTTTACGAAACCCTGTTGATGGCCTCTATCATATGACATCATCTGGTAAAACCAGCTGGTGTGGATTTGCCAGAAGGATTTTTTCTCAGGCAGAAAAATTAGGACTTATTGACAGAATACCAAAAATTAATGGTATCCCAACCAGTCAATATCCAACGCCAGCAAGTAGACCCAGTTACTCTGTGCTCGATTGCAATAAACTAAAAAGCACCTTTGATATAAAAATGCCAAACTGGCAAACCTCTTTGCAACTGTGTATGCAAAATATTAGGAGACAAAATTGAAATTAATCCCCGTTATTCTTTCAGGCGGCGCAGGTACCAGACTGTGGCCTGTATCACGCAGAGCTTACCCTAAACCATTTATGAAATTGTCAAATGGCAGTACTCTGGCAGAACTAACATTTGAAAGGGCATTGGACGTTTCAGATGATGGTACAGTAATGACTGTCACCTCTCGTGATTATTATTTTATCTGTCGAGACATGTATCAGAAAATTGCCAAGAACAATAAAAACATAAACATCATGCATAAACAGATTTTTATGCTAGAGCCAATGGGAAGAAATACCGCCCCTGCCATCGCTCTTGCCGCTTTAGAAGTGCAACAAAGATTTGGCGATGATGCCATCATGTTAGTCATGCCATCAGATCATTTAATCAAAGATAAAGCGGCTTTCAAAAGTTCCGTAGAGCAAGGTGCAAAACTTGCCAGCCTTGGTTATATAGCTACATTTGGCATCTACCCTACTTCAGCTGAAACTGGATATGGCTATATTAAAGCAGGTGAAAAAATTATAGGACACAAGGCTCATGTCATTGATGAATTTAAGGAAAAACCAGATTTACAAACCGCCAAAGATTATGTTGCCTCGGGCAACTACAGTTGGAATTCAGGTATGTTCTGTTTAAGTGCCAAACATTTGTTAACGGAAATGCAGCAAACATCTCCTGAAGTACTAGATGCAGCAAAAAAATGTTTTTTAACTAAAAATATCCAACAGTCAGCGATAGAGTTTGATACCGAAACATTTGCGGCAATGCCAGATATCTCTATAGATTATGCAGTTATGGAACAGGCGAAAAAAAGGGCTGTTGTAGAAAGCAACTTTGACTGGAATGATATAGGCTCATGGAATTCCATGGCAGAGCTAGCAGAATCTGATGATTGTGGGAATCGTATTGAAGGAAAAGCCATCACTATCGAATCTAAAAATTGCTACATTCGTAGTGGTGACAGGATAGTGGCTGCAGTTGGCGTTGATAATTTAATGATTGTTGATACCGAAGATGCGGTATTAGTCGCCCATAGAGACCGTTCTCAAGGCGTAAAAGATGTGGTGCAATTTTTAAAAGCACACAACCAGGAAGCCGCCGTCTATCACAAAACCGTACACCGCCCCTGGGGTAGTTTTACGGTTTTGGAAGATGAAGATGATTGTAAGGTAAAACGCCTGATCGTTAAACCAGGTCAAATACTGTCCTTACAAAGGCACCAGAGACGCTCCGAACATTGGACCGTTGTGTCAGGTACCGCAAAAATCAGAAATGGCGATAAAGAATTTTTACTAGAAGCCAACCAATCCACTTCTATTCCCATTAACACATTACATAGACTAGAAAACCCTACCGATGTTGATATTGCTCTCATTGAAGTTCAATGTGGTGACTATTTCGGTGAAGATGACATTGAAAGGTTTGAAGATATCTATGGCAGGACTACAAATGACTGAAGTAAAGCCTAAGGGCACTATTGAAATTGATGAAAAGTTTTTAAACAGCTGTATAGTCACCGCAAAAAGGGCGGCTAAATCAGCTGAACAAATCATCAAACACTATTATAAATCTTCTCCAGACATAACCATCAAAGATGATCTAACTCCAGTTACTCAAGCAGACGTTGAGTGTGAAAAAGTCATCCAGCAGGTGTTGGCTGCCCAGTTTGCTGATTTTGGTTTTTATGGAGAAGAAACAGGTCGCTCGAATACCGATTCAGATTTCATGTGGTTGGTCGACCCCATAGATGGTACCAAAAGCTTTGTCAGAAAGTATCACTTTTTTTCTACCCAAATAGCCTTAATGCATAAAGGTGAAATCATTATGGGGCTTTCACATGCACCCATGTTTAATGAAACAGCCTGGGCGGCCAAAGGTTTAGGTGCATTTATTGACGACAAGCCATTAACCGTTAGTCAATTCACCAAACCAGAAGACAGTTGCTATTCTACAGGAAACTTAAGATCTTTTAGCAACGATACTAAACAGTGGCAAAAATTAAGAGAAATCATGTCAATGTGTCACAAGACCAGAGGCTATGGTGACTTTTACCATTATCATTTACTGGCAGCTGGTAAATTGGAATTAATTATAGAATCAGATGTCAACATACTGGATATTGCTGCATTAAGCGTTCTGGTTAAAGAAGCTGGAGGTGAAATTTCAGACCTCTCAGGTAAAGAAATAGATTTAAACACCACCAGCATACTAGCAGGCAACCCAGCAACATACGAGAGAGCATTCGCAATACTAAACAAATAATATGATAGATTTATTAAATAAAATAGAACAAACAGCACTAAAAGCTGGAAAAGCAATACTGGAAATTTATAATTCAGCTGATTTTGGTGTAGAAATCAAATCTGATGACTCTCCATTAACCAAAGCTGATTTAGCTGCACATAATATCATTGTTGCAGACCTACAGAATATCACACCCGATGTGCCCATTTTATCAGAGGAATCGGCAGATATTGCCTTTGCTAAAAGGAGTCAATGGAATAAATACTGGTTGGTTGATCCGCTAGATGGAACCAAAGAGTTTATCAAGAGAAATGGTGAGTTTACCGTTAATATTGCCCTTATTGAAAATGGTCACCCTATTTTGTCAGTGGTTTATGTACCCGTGCAGGATATCACCTATACTGCTGCCAAAGGTTACGGTGCCTTTAAAAAAATCAACGACAATAGGCAACAGATAAATACTCACAAACCTGCCAGAAACACCCCAGTGGTTGTGGGCTCTCGTTCTCACATATCTGAAGATGTCAAAGAATACTTAGATAAACTGGGTGAACATGAGATGACAGCCATGGGCAGTTCCTTGAAATTTTGTCTGGTTGCTGAAGGTAAAGCCGACTTATACCCAAGACTTGGATTGACTTCAGAGTGGGATACCGCAGCAGCACAATGTATAGTTGAACAAGCTGGTGGCAGAGTCGTGACTCTTGATGATGAAGCCTTGCTTTACAACAAAAAAGATTCACTTCTTAATCCTTATTTTATGGTTTATGGTGACAGCAATAGAGAATGGATAAATATTTAATTCGGTATAGCTGCCTATTTTTACTGTTTTTTATCACCGCTTGTAGTGATAAGACTAACACATTAAATATTGCCGTAGCCAGTAATTTTGAAAAGACATTACAATCAATAGTTAAGCAATACCAAAAGATCAATAAAGACCCCGAAAACCCATTAACAATAAATATTATCCCAGGGTCTTCAGGTATACTTGCTAACCAAATAAGCAACAATGCTCCATTTGATTTATTTTTATCTGCGGATACCAGTAAAGCGCAATTTCTATTTGAAAAAAAGAAACTCACCCATCTCCCTGAAGTTTATGCTATAGGCAATCTAGCATTATGGATCCCTGAACAGAACAGTCAGGGTGATTGCCTAAAAAAACTGTCCTCCATAAATACCTTGGCAATTGCCAATCCCAATACTGCTCCTTATGGTTCTTTAGCTGCTAAAATTATCAATAAAAACAATATCCATGTGGCAAAAATTATTTATACCGCAAATATTTCTCAAGCCTATTTATATACTAAAGACAACTTAGCTCAGGCTGGCTTTATTGCTTATTCCATGCTTGAAAAGGATGCTAAAGGCTGCATACAGGTTTTTCAGGACAGTACACTCAGTCAGAGTATGTTATTGCTAAATAAAAAAGCAGAAAAGCTCTATCATTTTATTTTATCAAAAAAGATACAAAATCTCATTCATGACTCAGGTTATAATACCGAGACCCGGCTATTAAAAAATCATAACCAATAGGAAACTCAATGAAAAGAAACATCATGCTCACCTTTATACTAATATTAACCTCCTTTCATCTTTATGCAAATGAACCACAATATCTAATAGAAAGGTATGGTCAATACAAGCAAGTCAAGAATCTTGATTTTAATACACCTAAAAGTTTAAAGGCTGTCTTTGATGTTTACACATCCAATGATGATAATGAAGAGTTAAACCGCGGACTCAATACTGTTGCCCGTTACTTAAACATGCATTTTGATGCAGGCCTCAAGGTGAAAAACATAAAAGCAGCCATAGTCATACATGGTGCAGCTGGCAAGGACATACTAACCAATAAGGCTTATAACAAACGATTTATTGCTAACAATCCAAATGCCAAATTACTTAAACTCCTTCACGATAACAGCGTACAAATTATTGTCTGTGGACAGACAGTTGAATTTAGGGGTTATAAAAGAGATGAAATATTGGATTTTGTCGACGTCTCATTATCCGCCATTACTGCATTGGTAAGCCTGCAAGCTCAGGGTTACCAGTTAATCACCTTTAATTAGGTTCCATAACAATGTTTGGTACAGATTTATCTTCATTATGGCTGAGTTTTAAACTAGCAACAATTACCGTGATTATATTATTAATCATTGGTATCCCTTTGGCCAAATGGCTAGCCTATTCAAAACATAAATCTGTACCATTTATTAATTCAATTGTTGTGCTGCCATTAGTCCTACCACCCACGGTACTTGGCTTTTATCTTCTTAGCATTATGCGAAATGAATCTTGGTTAGGGTCATTCTTTATCCAGTTAACTCAAACACAGTTAATTTTCAGCTTCACTGGTTTGGTGATTGCATCAGTGGTTTATTCCCTACCCTTTGTGGTACAGCCAATGGTTGCAACCTTTAATAATATAGGCTTGGAAACTGTGAGAACAGCACAATCAATTGGTGCCTCAAGAGCCACAATATTCTGGAAAATAATTTTACCTTTATCTAAAAAAGGTATTATTTCGGCTGCTATTTTGGGCTTTGTACACACTCTGGGAGAGTTTGGTGTGGTATTGATGGTTGGGGGTAATATCCCAAATCAAACCCGAGTGGTTTCAATCGAAATTTTCAATCATGTAGAAAACCTTGAATTACAACAGGCTAATCAGCTTTCTCTGATATTATTAATTATATCATTTTCTGTTATCTTCTGGATGAATCTCAACAACAGGAATGGTACTAACCAGATCGTGACATGAAAGTAAACATTCAATCAAAGCACCCACAATTTGTCTATAAATATAACTGTAAAAATACTGGTATAGTTGGCGTCTACGGAATATCCGGTAGTGGGAAATCGAGTTTATTACAGGCAATAGCAGGCTATAACGATAAGATCGAAGGTTGTATAAAATTTAGGAAAAAGATTTTATTTGATACCAATAACAAACATTTTCCCAAGGTGATAAAATGCAGTTATATGAATCAACACCCCACACTTTTTCCACATTGGAGTGTGGCCGAGAACCTGCAATTTGCTCAAAACTATAGTAACAATAAACAAAAAATAGATGAGCTATTATATAAACTGGACTGTCAGCAGCTTTTAAATAAACGACCAAAACAGTTATCCGGTGGCGAAAAACAAAGAGTGGCTTTTATTCGAGCCTTACTTCAAATTGAGCAAGGTTGTTTGGTTCTGCTGGATGAGCCCTATTCGGCACTAGATGGCAAACTGCGAAAAACCGCCCTGCAATTATTAAAAAACTACAAAGATAACTGTTTAATATATCTGGTAACTCATGATATTTCAGAACTCTATCATATCGCTGATGAACTTTTATATATAGATAGCGGCCAGATAGCTTATCAAGATTCAATACAAAAAGCCATGGCAAGTAGCTATAAAAACCTGCCCATTGCCAGTAGGATTAACATAGAAAATAAAAAACATGTTATTTATGCAGATGATGTCAGCATAAGCTTAAATAAAAACCCACAAAGCAGTATTATTCATCAGATTGCTGTTACCATCACAGAAATTAAGGTCATTGAAGAAATTGTTATTTTGAAACTAAAACTTGATTCCGGCATTGTGGACAAAAGCCAGCAATACATCTATGCCAAAATTACCAATAATTCACTGGGTAAGCTGAAGCTTAAAATACAGCAAAATGTATTTGCATATTTTAAAGCTTCATCTTATCAAGATTAACATAACGAAAAATTAAGACTAAAAGTATAATAATCATCATGTCAGATATAAACAATAAATTAATCGAAATCGAAACCAAAATTGCTTTTCAAGAGCAAACGATAGAACAACTCAACGAAGTCATTATTCAACAACAAAAATCCATTGATGCTTTACAGAGGCAGCTACGGCAGCTTAATAACAAGATTGAAGAAGAAAGCCAACATTGGAGTCAGGATCAAACTATAATTGATGAGAAGCCTCCACATTATTGAGAAACAAGTTAAAAATTTCGAGCATAAAAGACTATGAGTATGTAAACCAAACTGTATCAATTTATTTTACATATCCAAATTATTTTTTATTTTTTCCTATCAAATTGTGATTCTTAGTATAATAATACCAAAATATTGAACAAACTAAACTCGAAAATATCATCAATATAATACCACTCATTTCAACATCAACAATACTAGTGATTAGTATTGTAATAATAGATGCCACATGTGGAAGCCATATAGATAACCACGAACGAACACCAACAAGTGACACACTATAGAACATTTCTTCAAATTCTAAATACGTATTTTTACCATCCGAATTTAAAAGACTCTTTATCTTAACTTCTAACTCATCACGCATATATTTTGCCAATGCTTGATGAATTTGATAACTATGTACCATTAAAATAGTAAAATATAGAGTTATAATGGGCAATAAAAACATAATAGATTGATACTTCAAAGACCCAATTAAAATTGCACCTAAAGTAATTGCCAACCTAATAAAATAATTATCTCTTTGCAAGATTCTTTGTTTGATTTCATCCCGTGACTCATTCCAAAGAGCTTCTAATCTATTTAGATACAATATGTCTAGTTTACTATCAAATTCTGCTTGATTCATAAAATTTATACTGAAAATTGATTGAATATACTATTTTAGTCAATTAGTATATCTTATACAATTTATTTGTTATTTTTAAGTTGAGTGGTTTTTCGAATTTATAACTGTTCAGCGAAATCAAACTGGTAGATGTAAGTTGTTGAATTATATTTCTTCAATAGCATTGTGGGTTTCATAGAGGCTTTCATATTTTTTATAAATCAGAAACTTACGTAGCTACTATTCGAAACACTCTGAATAGAGAGGGATATAATAACTCAAGTCAGTAGGAATAAAACTCTAGATATTTTTATTTTTTTCTTTTTTTCCTGAAAAAATCTTTCAATAATCTGGCGCAATCCAGCTCAAGAATCCCACCTTTGATTTTAATTTTATGATTATGATAGGGCTTATTGAAGCAATCTTCTTTTGTGCCCGCCATACCTGTTTTGTGATCATAAGCACCAAAAATAATACTATCAATACGGGCGTGAACCATCGCTCCAACACACATCATGCAAGGCTCCAGGGTCACATACAGTTTGCTGGTAACCAGACGATAATTATTTATAGTCTCTCCTGCATTTCTGATTGCAAGTATCTCCGCATGAGCTGTAGCATCACTTTTACTAATCAACTGATTATAGCCACGACCAATAACTTTATCATTATGTACGATAATCGCACCAACAGGGACTTCATCAATGAGATCTGCCTGTCTGGCCTCTTCTATGGCAAGTGCCATCCAGTATTCATCATTAAACACGTGCTATTCTCCATTGTTTCCAGGCAATGATAATGAAAATCACTGGCAAAGTAATGAGGAAGAAAATACTTAAAATCAACAATTGCCCAGTGCTGAGAAATAATTGGGTGTTCTTATTGATTTGCACAGGTATATTTACGCGATCATCATGATAGAATAACCAGTCTACGATCCTTGTGGTAAAGCTTCTGTTTGCAGCTGCATTGAGGTATTGATTACTGATAAAGTCAGAATTTCCTGTTATAACAATTCTACTACTGGTTAACTGTTTAGTTACTGCCAGTATATGATTATCTGGAGTTTTTAACAATGCCTGGGCGTCACTCGCCAGTACTTGCCTAACTTCTGGTAAATATATCGGTTGATTAAAATTTTCAGTAATAATATGTTGAGGAAATGTAGTTAATGTTGTCGAACCCTGCTCGGCTATTGTTACTGCACTTCCAAACATGATATCTAAAGCCAACTCAAGATAAGTTTGATCATTATTACCAATATCATTCAGCCACCAGAGGCTAATACCCCGATTACTTTGTTTCTGTAACCAGCTAACCATTTTTTCATCTAATATTTCTGCTGGTGATGGCAAGACAATAACTTTAACATTTTCTGGTAATTCTACTAATGGGTTAAGAGGCATTCTGGCAATGTGCACACCCATTTTTTTAAGGTGAATTAACAACTGCGATAAACCGCGTGCTGTCTCGTCTTCGATGGTTCTCATGCCATATCCTTCAGCAAAGATTAACCATTCATCATTCATATTTTTTAATCTTAATACTGAGTTAATAATAACGGATTCTGACAGTTCTGTAATATTAATATGTTCTAGTCTTTTTTCGTCAACGTAGCTTAATGATATTTCACCTTGCATGGTAATGGCATTTTGCTTAACTTTAGCAGGGTTAGTCACAGGATCAATAAATTCAACCTGAATATGCTCATTTCTGCGTTGAAATTGCCTGAAAAATTTCTTTATTTTTTTAGCGATAGCAGTATTTCTATTGCTATAAACCGAAAATTTCATGGCATCATCGCCTCTGAGGCTATTCATAATATGAATTGAACGCTGATTGAGGCCTTTTTTATCATCAAGTTTATAGGAGTACTCTACTCTGTATTTTTCAAGATAAATAAACGCAGCAAATAAAACCACCGCAATCAACAGCAATAACAGGTATTTTTTTAAAATAATTATATTCATTATGATAATAAGTAGCGCTTATGAATTAATCTGATCCGTGTTGCGAATAAGCAAATAGTAATGCCAGCAATAAAGTAAAACAATGATGCCAGTGATAGATAAGCAGATAGAAACTGTTGGAAATGATATTGTGGTGATAAAGCCTGTAACCAATTCTTACCCCATTCTACACCTACACTTGACTGTGAAAGCAGCCACGACATCAGAAGAACAACAATACATAGCAAAATCGCAAAACCACTATTAGCCACCAGGCTAGAAATATACATAGCCAGAGCTAACATCCACATCAGTAATAATATCAAACCACAAATAGCCATAATAATAGGTATTATCTTTAAACCTGCAATAATAACCAAACTAAAAATAGCAATGATAGCTGGAATGATGAAAATTAATGCTACTAATAAAATAGCCAGATACTTTTGTTTTATGATCATCCATTCTGACTGTTGTTGTCCTTTTATTAATGACCAGCCATTGTTAATACTTAAACGGGAAAAACTTAAACCAGCGACTATTGCCACTATCAATATGGATAATTTTGCCTGTGCCGAGATAACTGGATAGATAATACCTTGCAAAATGGTCGGCGCATCACTCATTTCGGCAAATTTTACCTGCATACTGGTGAATAATTCAATGGAAAGTAAAAATGACCAGGCACTGACAAAAGCAGATAATGCCATAATTAACCAGATAATGGGAGAACGCAGGTAATATTTTAATTCGGCCTGAAAAATATTCATGTGCATGCCACTTGTGGGGCGGTGTGTTGCATATATGCTTTTTCCAAATCGAAGCCCTCAAGTTGTTGACTCATATTTAGATCATCCAGCATCTGACCATTTTGCATGATTAATACCCTGTCACTGATGGTTTGTGCCTCAGCCAGATAATGCGTTGACATAATAATCAGAGTGTCTTTTTTTAGTTGCTTAATAATATTTCTGAACTCAATAATTAAGTGTGGATCCAATCCATTTAGCGGTTCATCCATGATCAATAATTGTGGTTTATTCATGATGGCTTGTGCCAGGTTTAACCTTTGGGTAAAACCCAGAGATAATTGACAAGTTCTTTTGTCTAGCACGTTTTTAAGTTGGCACTGTTCTATAACGCTTTCAATGGCATTGTGAGTATCTTGTAACTGCTTGCCATTTGCCATCAATTGTAACTGTTCCATCACTGTTAGCTCAGGAATAATAAGCGCATTTTCTGGCATGTAACCAATTTTTGTCAAATATAGTGATCTGCACTTTTCTGCATCAATGTCATTCAACAAAATATGTCCCTGTTGACAATATAACTGAGCGGCTAATGATTTTAACAAAGTTGATTTACCTGTTCCATTAGGACCAAGTAAAGTAACAACCTGAAACCCATGCAATTCAAAATCAATGTTATTTAAGATATTAGTATTCCGAATGTTAAAATTCAGTGATTCAACTGTTAATATTATGTTAACCATCTAACTTGCAGCTGTATAAACAAGAAAATCTCTCGACTAGTCGTTAAAAAGCTATTATAGTACGCTTTTAATTAAATTAATCATAAAGTATGAATATTTTAAATTTTTTGCAACATGGACTGTTAGATTTTTCCTTATTTCAAATAATAGTCACCTTGCTGATAGCAACTCAAATTACTATTTTAGCTGTTACTTTATACTTGCATCGAGACCAAACCCACAAAGGATTAAAACTTCATCCTGTTATACAGCATTTTTTCAGATTTCATTTATGGATGACTACAGGTATGTTAACCAAAGACTGGGTAGCCATTCACAGAAAACACCATGCAACATGTGAAACTAAAGATGACCCCCATAGCCCACAGTTTCATGGTATTAAAACCGTCTTATATTCAGGAGTTGAACTGTATACTATAGAGCGTCATAATCAAAAAACATTGGACAAATATGGTAGAGGCACACCAGATGATTGGTTAGAAAAATATATTTATACAAAATTCCATTTTTGGGGTATCGCTTTAATGTTTCTTATTGATGTGGCGTTATTTGGAGCCATTGGTATTACATTCTGGGCTATTCAGGTTATTTGGATTCCATTTTTTGCCGCTGGTGTGATCAATGGCCTTGGGCACTGGTCTGGTTATAGAAATTATTCAACCAATGACTGTTCAACTAACCTCACCCGTTTTGGAGTGATTATTGGTGGTGAAGAGCTACACAATAACCACCATGCCTTTCCCTCATCATGTAAATTTTCTCACATCAAGGGAGAATACGACTGGGGCTGGTTTGTAATCAGAGCTCTTAAAGCCGTTGGTTTAGCAAAAATTAACAAAACCGTACCCGTGCTTGAACAAAGAAAAGACTCCGCAAATACCGTTGATTTAGAAGCCGTTAAGGCCATGCTTACCCATAAAGTCAACCTTTTACAGGTTTATGTAAAAGATGTCATCAAGCCAGCTATCTCGCAAGAATATGATTTGCGTAGCCAACAGTTTAAAAAATCCAGTGATAAATTCATTAACTCTATGTCGATAGACTGGCGTTTTCTTGATGATGAAGCCAGAGAAATTTTTAAGCAGTATATTAATACCTCACCAACCATTGAAACCATTATCAAATACAGGGATGAGCTAAAGGAAATTTGGGAATCTAAGGGCAAATCAACAGACCAAATGATAGAGGCCATTAGAGAGTGGTGTCAAAAAGCAGAGAAAAGTGGTGTAGAAGTTTTGCAGGTTTATGCTAAAAAACTACAAACATATCGTTTGAAGACTGTTTAATAATATTATATAAAAGGAAGGGTGAATTTCGCAATTTACCCTTTAAGCTTTAAGCCCTATACCCTTACAAGTATTATTCTATAAGCCCTTAATGAACTCTGAAACATCGACTGATATTTCGGGATCATTTAAGGCCGAGTCTATGGTCGCCTGAACATAACCCAGCTTATGTCCACAATCATAACGTTTGCCATTTAGCGTGGCCGCATAAAGGCTATCGGGCTTATTGAGTAGTTGAGCCAATGCATCAGTTAATTGTATTTCTCCACCTTTATCACTTTGGGTATTTTCCAGTAACTCAAATACCTCAGGAGATAAAACATATCTTCCTATCACACCCAGATTACTGGGCGCCTCTTCAATAGAAGGTTTTTCTACAATGGTTTTTATACAATTGATATCAGCTTGAGCAGAGTTCACATCAACAATACCGTATTGAGAAATTCTATCCTCAGGAACCTCTTCAACAGAAATAACACTAGCATCATATTGTAACGAGGCATCAATTAGTTGTTTGGTAGCATTAATAACATCGGCTTGAGGCTTGATAAAATCATCGGCAAGTATCACTGAAAAATACTCATCTCCAACAATTTCCTTGGCCTGTAACACTGCATGACCTAAGCCCAGTGGTTCACCTTGGGGAATAAATACCCGGGTAATTTCTTTGGGTAGCGTATCAAATTTATCCAGGAGATGTGATTTACCTTCAACGACAAATTTTTTACGCAGCAAAGGTTTGGGATCAAAATGATCACTAATCGCCTGCTTACTGGCACTGGTAATAAATATGAGGGTAGTAATTCCCGCTTCTATGGCCTCTTCAACTGCATATTGAATCAAGGGTTTATCAATTATCGGTAACATTTCTTTGGGGATTGATTTGGTTGCTGGCAAAAATCGAGTACCCATTCCCCCTACAGGAAACACAGCCTTGGTAATTTTCTTCATACTTTTATT
Source organism: Alcanivoracaceae bacterium (assembly GCA_016763695.1). GTDB lineage: Bacteria > Pseudomonadota > Gammaproteobacteria > Xanthomonadales > Marinicellaceae > NORP309. The sequence goes on along the minus strand of JAESTH010000197.1, from coordinate 14,232 downwards.
TACTTCTCTACTACGGTTAAATGTGCTTGATGGATAAACTCAGGAACCAGTTTTTTGATTGACCTTGTCAGTTCTTCATCCTGAAAGTTTATTGCTTGCTTCATTGCCATGTTTAGTTGTTTTTCAAATACATCAAAAATTTTGATTGCAGAACTAATGTGGAATATTTTTTTGTGACTGGTGTGCTTGAGTTTTTCTACATCATAATACAATTGTTCATGTAATTTTTCTCCAGCCCGCAATCCTGATATAACAACTTTAATATCTTTACCGGGGATTTTACCCGATAGGCTAATCATTCTATTTGCCAGGCTCATGATACTGATGGGTTTACCCATATCTAACACGTGTATATCACTTTTAGAGCCCAGAACCATTGACTGTACAATGAGCTGACAGGCTTCCTTTATGGTCATAAAATAACGAGTCATTTCCTCATGGGTCACGGTTACTGGCCCACCATTTGCAATCTGTTCTTTAAATAATGGCACCACGCTACCAGCAGAACCCAATACATTTCCAAAGCGGACAATGATATACTCTGTAGCTGATCTAGTATTTTTACTTTGACAATAAGTCTCGGCAATCCGCTTGGTTGCCCCCATGATACTGTAAGGATTAACTGCTTTATCGGTAGAAACCAAGACCATTTTTTCTATATTAAACTGATCACAAGTATCAACAATATTTTTAGTACCGATTACGTTATTGATAAAAGCTTCGCAAGGCATTTTTTCCAATAATGGTACATGTTTATAAGCCGCTGCATGAAAAACGATATCAGGTCGTACAGATGAAAAAACCTGAAATAGATGTGCCTTATCAGTGACATTAACCAATAGGCTTTTTATGATTAAGTCACTATTTTTAGTGTTTAGATCACGATCAATTTGATATAAATTATATTCTGAGTGATCAATAATACACAGACTTTTCAAATCCAATTTGACCAACTGTCTTGCCAGTTCAGAACCGATGGATCCGCCGCCACCAGTGATTAATATTGATTTACCCTGCAATTTGTGTGCAACATTTGACCAGTCTATAGAAATTTTTTCACGACCTAACAAATCATCTATAGTCACAGGTAACAAGTTTGATATTTCAAAACCCTTATCGGTTATTTTATCCAGGTTTGGCAATGTCAATAACTTACACTGACTGGACATACTGTTATCGACTATATCCTTCATTTGTTGAGCCAAAATATGCTCATGTGTGATAACAATAGCTTTTATTTCTCTATTATTACAGATTTTTTCTATATCTATAACTCGCCCCAGTACTTTTACTCCGCGTAGATTGGCACCTTTGTACTTGGATTTATTATCAACAATACCCACAACATCATATAAACCAGAAGCATGTGAATGACGAATAAACATATCTGCTAGGCGCCCTGCCCCAACCAATAACACTTTCTGCTTTTCGTGACTGAGCACATTTAATTTACTATCTTTAAATACCCGATACGTCAAGCGTGGTAGTCCCCACAAAACCATTAAAATCAATGGATATAATATCAATACTGATCGGGGTACTCCATCTGCTCGATAAATCAAAAATAACACAAAGCCAATGACAAAAGTACCAATAATGGCAGATTTGGCAATATTGACTAAATCAGGAACGCTGGCAAAGCGCCATATGCCCCGATACAGGTTAAAATAATAGGCAACAATACCCTGAATAATAATCACCAATGCAAACTCTTGACTAAACCAGCTGAGTTCAGGTGCATCTACCCATATACTGTAACGAATACCATAGCTAATCATCCATGCCAACCAGGTCATGAATAAATCATGTAATATTACTGCCAATCTTGGATGAAAAACTCTCATGCGCATATTTTACTTAACAAACCGTTCAAATTTTGTTTTATTGTGAAATTTTATCCAGAAAAAACTCAAAATAACGCCCTCTAGCAATAATACTACGACTCTTGTCATCAAACCAACTTGGATAAATTGAAGATACAATGCAATAATAACCAATACCACGGTTAATAAAGCATAATACATAGAAACATAGGCATGTGATTTACCCATCTTAATCATTGTTTGAAAAACATGTAGATTGTGCGCTTGTGATAACTTGTGCCTAAATTTCATTCGTGTGAGAAGTGTTAATGTGGTATCAATTATAAATACCAGGTGAAATGATATAACCAGAGTTTCATCAAATAGGTGATGAAATAAGCCATATAAAGCAAAAGCAGCCAAGACAAAAGCCACTGACAGGCTACCAGCATCACCCATAAACATTTTGGAACGCGGAAAATTAAATAATAAAAATGACAGCAAACACAATAAGAATAATAGCATATAGGGCAATGCTACATAGTCACTCTGTTGCAAAACGGAAAAGGCAAAGATATAACCAGACAGGCAGACAACGGCATGTAATGCTGTCATACCATCGGCTCCATCCATGAAATTATACAAATTTAACCACCAGATCAACCCCAGCAGGTAGACAGATAATAAAAGATAATGAATATTTGCATCTTTAAAAACAGCATACAAAAAATAACCACTAACCAGCGTTATCACTCCCAGGCGAAACCTAACAGAAATAGGCTTAAAATCATCAACACCTCCCAACACCAAAAGAATCAATAATGGCCAAGCAATCAGATAACTATTGATTGAAAATACCTCAGGAAATATAAGTAAGGCCAGTAATAAAGGTAACATAAATATTAAGCCTGCTGCTGTTGGCTTGGCAGTCTGATGCAATTTACGCTCTTCATTGGGTTTATCAAACCAGTGGTAATGGTGGCTGACTTTTAAATATACAGACAGAAATATGATATTAATGATAAATGCCAATAATTCAAAAGTCCAAATACTCATGACGGGATAATCAACCAAGTTATTCTGTTTCTAAACCATAAATGGGTTTAACTGAACCCCATGATTTACAGCTTGGACATTGCCAATGTAGTTTTTTTGCACCAAAGCCACATTTTCTGCAGCGATGATTGGGCTTTTGTGCCAGCAGTTTATTGACCAATTGTTCCAATACTTGAAATTTGGTGACATCTTCAGGTGACTGTGCATTTTTTTCTAAATTCAGTTTTAACAGTAAATCCAAGCCCCTAACAGAAGGTTTCTCTACCAACTGTGCTTCAACAAATTTTTCAGCCTTTTCTATACCTTCGCTATGTTTATACATCTGCGCCAGTACCAGTACTGGAGAAATTCCCTGATAAGATTTAATAAACTCCAATAAAAACACTTTAAACTGATCACATTTTTTAATTTGACTATAACAGAAAGACATCTCATCGATGTACTCTGAAGCATACACATCATCAAACACTAAAGCATCGTGGTAAGCATCGATGGCTTTTTTCCATTTCTTATTTTTCTGAAACTCTCGTGCCTCTATTAGTTTAGCTCTCACACATTTGGGGTTGATACTTAAAGCCGAAGTCAGATAGCCCTGTGCTTCTTTATCATTATGCTCTTTTAAACATTTTTCTGCTAATTCACAATTAAAGTGGGCAATGTCATTGCTCATTTTGCGCCCTGAGACTATTTGATATCTGCTGGCAGATTTTATTGCTTCATCCCAATCTTTTTCCTGTTGATAAATTTCACATAAGGAATACAGTGCCTCTGGAGTATAAGCCTCTATTTCTACCAATTCAGTAAATAGTACTTCAGCGCGATCTAACAAACCTGCACTCATATAATCTTTACCCATGGCTAGCAGGGCCTTGGTTCTATAGCTCTCAGGCAGGTTGGGTTGGGAAATTAAAGACTGGTGCAATTTAATGGCTTTATCAACTTCACCTTTACGACGGTAGAGGTTGCCCAGGGCAAGTTGCGGCTCAAAAGTCTCATTGGATGTTTTGGCAAGCTCAATAAAAACATCAATAGCACGGTCAGAATCATCATTAAGTAAGTAGTTTAAACCCTTGAAGTAGCTATGATTTAGCTTTTCTAGACGCTTAAGGTTTTTACGTTCAATTTTGAACTTGTTCAAGTTTATTCCTATCATTATTCCGACCAGAGCTGCCAGAATAAAGCCAACCGTCTCAATCATCAGTCTGTTCTAATCTTTTATTAGTCAATATCTGCTGAGTGATTTGTCTATTTTGCCTGGCCAACTTACGTATCTGCGATTTCAATGGCATATAAAAATTAAACAATGCCATCAATAGACCCGTTAGCAAACCAACAAACAAGGATAATATAAGCAAAAATCCTAACGATAATTCAAATTTAAACCAATACAGGTTCAACAGAACCTTTTCAGTATTTAAGCCGCTGATAGCAATAGCAAAAACAATGACAGCGACAGCCACTATAAACAATATTAAACGTTTAAAAAATAACATAATTATTTTGAAATTTTAGGATAAATACACTATAGCAAAAATGCTTTTCTTTTTATATTAAATGCTGGCAATTGGTATATTTAATCCAAGCTTGTCAACATCTTGTAAGAAGAAAAAGCATAGTAACTCCCCCCGTTGGTCATTACCGCGAAGGCCGCAATCCCACAAATATGAGGTGTATTCTTGCTAAATTTGGTAATTTAACCAATAGATTTTTACCTATGCGAAAATTAACAAAGGAGGACTTATAAGAATAATTATTCAATCAAGTGCTTGAATCAATGAATTTATAGAGGTGTTCTTTTAATTGTTTCAACTGACTGTAGGAGCAACAATAAATACCTAAGTCCATAGCACGTTGCTCAGTATATCGACTGAGTCGCTGATAGCTCACTAACATGGCTTTTCCCGAGTTACCACCCAAAGATTCCTTGAGTGTATCCAAACGATAAATTGCAGCTGAACCTGGGGTATTAGCATGCTTTTTATTGGTGAATTTTCTGGTTTTACATTCTATCAAGTGTAGGCGATTATTTGCCATGGCAATCACATCAATTTCATTTTTCACCGTGCCTTTTGCACGCACAACTTCCATTCCTTTAGCTAGGTCACTGATAGCTGGCCGCGATTGACGCATGTGGTATATGGTGCTAAAAACATGATTTTCCAACCAGCCTCCATTGGCATAAAAACGGCTTTCTTCATTTTTGAAAACTATTTTATTTTGAGTTATTCTTAGCAAACCCACATTTGCAAATTTAGATAAGATCTGTTGTAAGTATTTCTTTTTCTTATAATGCTTGTCCATATGGTATTGCAGGCTTATATCCGCCCTCATGGCAATATGATTCATGGCTGCCAGTGAACTTCCAAATTGTTCTATATTGTCTATTAACCAATGTGTTAATGCCTGTCTGTCTTGTGGTTCTGCGCTAGTTTTACCTTTATTGAGCACTTGTGAAGAAAACAATTTCAAATACTCACTGATTTTTAATTTAGAAGAAAGCTCAACTGACTCTCTCTCACAAGGGTGCAACCAATGAAGTTGATTGGTAAACTTATCTACCACAAATGCATCCATAGTCTTTGAGGTAAACTGTTCCAAGGTTACTAATACCATCATTCTATGACCTGAACTAGAATTAAAGACCAGTTTATTATCTTTATTATCAAAAAAGATATGTTTGAGAATGGTGCGTATTTGTTTAGGGTCAAAAGATACCATTTGGCTTTGGCACTTTATGCCCCTACTGTGCAACACAGATTTTATACCTTCAATATCATGTTCTTTTCTATGCAGTAAAATAACTTCATCAGGATTAAGGTCCAATGCTGCGCTTACTATACCAGCATGTTTTCTATTATAAATGGCAAGTTGTACATTTTTAGACATTATTTTCTCTCCTATATTTTATAAAAAACAGTATCAGCTCACCCCTACGATCATTACCCGAAAGTGGTTATCTCACAATATGACTCATCTCTCTGATTTAATCTAGTACTTTTTCTAATGGGTTTCTTCCATCGCGGGAAGGGTAGAACAGGTAATTAGTACTTGACCCAGAAAAAATAATCTACTGCTGAAAAGCTGGATTTAGTCAAAATTGTCCATGCTTATCGTCAAATAACACATTATTTTCCTCAAACCATGAAAAATCATGGCCTCAAACCAGGCTTTTCCTCGCACGACTACTTGCTCGGTCAAGCACTAATTACGAAAAATCTTTTGATAGCTGAATAGATCTTTCATTTGCAGCACAGAGTGCCTGTTTAATGACTTCTTCAAAATTATTACTCTCAAATGATTTCAAAGCAGCTTCTGTGGTGCCATTTGGAGAGGTGACTTTTTGTCTCAGTACGGTAATATCATCAGCACTTCTTTGTGCCAATATAGCAGAACCAAGTGCTGTTTGCTCTGTCAATTTAGCTGCCACTTCTGGCTTCAAACCCAGTTCTATCGCTGTTTTTTGCATGTATTCCATAAACAAAAAGAAATAGGCAGGACCACTACCAGACAAGGCGGTGACCACATCAATTTTAAATTCTTCATCAACCCAATGTGATATTCCCACGGAATCCATGATACCCTCGGTTAAATGTCGCTGTTGTTTAGTGACATTACTGTTAGCAAACAAGCCTGTTGCTCCTTCACCGATTAATGCGGGGGTATTTGGCATGGTTCTGACAATTGCTGTATCAACTGATAACCATTTTTCAAGGTGCTCAATTTTTATTCCCGCAGCAATTGAGATGACCAGGGCATTGGTTTCTATCACGCTGTTAGCAATATCCATTGCTACCTGTTTCATGATCTGCGGCTTAACAGCCAAAATCACCACATCTGGTATGCCAAAATGGGCATTGTTATCGCCAAAGGTTTGTACGCCATACTTTTCGGTAACGACTTGTCGTTGGTGCCCTCCTGGATCACTGGCGGTAATCTGACTGGGCATAAAACCCCGCTTAAGTAAACCGCCAATTAAACTGGTTGCCATATTACCCGCTCCAACAAAGCGAACTTTTAGATCTGTTAGTTTTTTCATGCTAGTTTGGCTACCTGTTTTTGTTATAAAAGTTTTGCATTATCTGCTGTTACACATCGCAGGGAGAATATATTCTCCCTACAATTTGACACAATTATTTATCAGAAAGATGCATTAATGGTAATGGCTGTGTTGAATTACTGTCAAGAAAATAGATCTTGGAGGCAGGGTCTTTAGATATGGCTTTAAGTGCTTCCAACGACATTAACTTAATATAACTGGGGTTGTTACCAATGGCACTATTGATCTTTTCAATTTCATAAGCCTGTGCATCTGCCAGTATGATTTTCTGCTGGGCTTCTTGCTCGGCAGCATGACGGCGAGCTTCAGCCTGAGCCACTATTTGTTGCTGTTCTGTTCTATACCTTTCCAGTTCTGCCTTTTGTTTTTCTACGGCTTGCTCACGCTCTTTTTTAGACTCAATGGCTTTAGTAATAAATGCAGGTAAGGTGATATCACGGATCAATACCGCTGAAACAATCACACCTTTAGGCGCAAGGTAGTCCTGTAAACCGATTAATATAGCTGATTGTAGTTTATCCTGTGTTTCTTCCAAAAAGAAATCTTCAGCACGCTTTATTGTTTTACCCTGTTCTCTTAACAGAGAACGAAGTTTAGGTACTAATTGCACCTCGATTAACTGGCTTTCAGTACCCGTTGTCTGTAACATATTGGCAACATCTGCACCATTTAGTCGATACTGAACGCTGACATCAATTGATGTTTGCAACTGATCTTGTGACGGAACCTGGGCTTTTTCTTTATGTGTTTTCTCACGTACATCGAATACATGCCAAGCATACAGAGGGTTAACAGGGACATGAAGACCTTCTGAGTAACTTCTTTCTACTATCTTACCAAATATAGTGGCAACAGCAACATGTCCAACTGGTACCGTTTTATATAATTTCGATCCAAACATAAATAACAATATGATGATTGCACCAATAATTATCCCTTTAATAGGGAACTGTTGTTGTGGTTGAATTTGTCTGACGTTATTCATAAATTTTTCTCAATTTTTAGATAAGGCTATTTTAACAACATTTTGTTAAAGTTGCTTGTATCATTTGTCATTGTTGTTGATAAATTTTCCAAACCTTTTACTTTTGCCAAAGCCTTGGGCAAAGGAATTTTAATATCCAATATGTTTTCCACCGTTTCAATAAATTTAGCAGGGTGCGCAGTTGAGATAAATACCCCTTGTTCATCCCCTGTTAAAGATTCAACAAGTCCTGCATAAGCTATAGCGGTATGAGGCTCAGCAATATAGTTTAATTGTTGCAACTGTCGCATGGCATGATAAGTCTGTTCATCTGTTTTTATTGAAGCTGAGATCACTTGTCTTAATTCATCTAAATCATTATCAAATAAAGACATAATCCGAGGCCAGTTACTTGGGTCACTGACATCCATGGCATTTGATGCGGTTTCTACGGTTTTATTTGGTGACCAGACTTGGTTGATTAAATACCTTGGCACAGTATCATTGGCATTTGTTACAGCGATAAATCTTTTAATGGGTGCTCCACATTGCCTGGCAATTAAACCAGCAGTTAAATTGCCAAAATTACCACTTGGCACCGCCACCACAAGATTGCCATCTGGATATTGACTTGCCATTTCAAAATAATAGCAAACCTGAGCCAGTAAGCGACTGATATTGATTGAATTTGCTGAAGTGAGATTATGCTTTTTACGAATCTCATCAGAGTCAAATGCCGCTTTTACCATTCTTTGGCAATCATCAAAATCACCATCAATTGCATATGTTTCTATGTTTTCACCAAGGGTGCAAAATAGCTTTTCCTGCAAGTTTGAAATTTTTCCTTGAGGATATAAAATTTTAACTTTAATTCCATCAATTTTATAAAAGGCATGGGCAACCGCAGCTCCTGTATCACCTGAAGTCGCTGTCAAAATAGTCACTTCATCTTCTTCATTAAAAGCCTTGACACATTGCGCCATAAATCGAGCACCAAAGTCTTTAAATGCCAGGGTTTTTCCATGGAAAAGTTCGAGACAACAAATTTTTTCATCAATATGTTTAATGGGTAATGAGAAATTAAAAGCGCGACTTACCATTTTATTAACTTGCTCATAAGCCAACTCGCCATCAATGAGATGATGAATGATGTGACTGCTTCGTTCAATAAAATCCATTTTTAAAATCTCATCAATATTATCAAGCAACTGAAATTTTTCAACAAAAAATAAACCTCTTTGTTGCCCTATTCCCTGAATAACTGCCTGTTTAAAGTTCACCTGTTCTTCAGGTATTTTTAAATTATGTAATTTCATTTATTTTTAACCCTTATCATCTTTAATCTGACGTACACCAAAGTTATCAATTTTGCATATATAACTAAACCCTTCTTCTTGACAAAAGTTATTTAAAGCGTACTTCTGGATTCTGTTGGAGGTTTCATGATTGTTAGTTATGGAAAAGACTGTTGGACCAGAACCAGAGATACCAAAACCCAGGGCCCCCATACTTTTAGCATAATCTTTATAATCATCAAAACCAGCTATTAACTGTTTTCGGTGTGGTTCGGCCATCACATCAAAAAGAACTGATGCTGCTAATTCAGAGTCTTCACTGTGTAAAGCATGGATGAAAACAGATAAATTTTGAGCAAATTTAATACTTGTTGCCATATCATTCTGCTTTGGCAATAATGCTCTTGCTTTTTTGGTGGAAATTTCTATGCCAGGATAACTCACAACCAGTTGCCAGGATTCTGGAAATGGCACTGAAACACAGGGCTGTAACTCCGAGCCTGTCATCAATTGCAGACCACCCAATAAACATGGAGCCACGTTGTCATAGTGTATTGAACCACTGACCTGCCCTTCAAGAGTACCGGCCATCACCAGCAACTCATCAATACTTAATGCATCACCAAAAAACTGGTTTAAGGCATATAAAGCAGCCACAACAGAGGCTGAACTGGAACCCAGCCCACTACCAACTGGCAACCTTTTTTCCAGGTGCAAACTGACAGGGATTGTAGATAAGCCTTTTTCTGCCATTTTATGCATAAATAGTTTATAGGCGATTGTAACTAAGTTGCTGGATTTATCATCCGGCAATACTTTCGCATACGGCCCTGAACACGTTAAATTAAAATCTTCAGACGGGCTAACTGACACAATATCACCTAACAACTCACCATTAATTGGTGATATTGAAAGGCCTAATAAATCAAAGCCTACGGAAAAATTACCGATACTAACTGGTGCAAATACTCTCATATTGACATTCTAATGATTGATTAGGAAATAGACAATAATAAAGAGCTATATTCATAATTAAAGTCAGTGGCAATGTAGCCTACATTGGTTCTTTTTTTTTATTAAATCAACTCAATAGAATAACTCAATGTGCCTCTCCATACTATCTGACCATAATTACAAATATATTTCTAAAGCTTAAGTGATGGAGTTTATACCTGAAAGATATGCTTTGAGGCTTGCATATTTTCATCTAAGGCAAATGCAGTTAACTGTCCACCCCACACTTTCCCAGTATCTATGCAGATGGTATTATTTTTATAAAATAACCCCAAGGTCGACCAATGACCATAAATAATTTTAGCTTTTCTGTGTTTCTGTGGCTGATAATTAAACCAGGGAATTAATTTTGAAAAAGTAGAAAGCTCACCCTTTGCTTTAAAATTAAGACCACCATTTTTATATAAAAACCGCATTCTTGTGAAACTATTGACCACAAATCTAGCTCTATCCATACCTTTTAATTTTTTATGCCAGTGATTTGGCTTTGCACCATACATATTTTTAAAAAAATTTATGGGATCAGTTTGTAAAATAACCTCTAGCATTTTGGCTTCTTTTCTTGCTCTTTTCAGCGACCAATTTGGATAAATCCCAGCATGAACCACTATGGTTTTGAATGTCTTCAAATAGATTAATATATTTTGTTTAAGTAGCCAGTTCATTAAAAGCGAACAATCCGTGGCCGCAAATATTGTTTTGAATTCGATGTTTCTTGATTTTCTAAATTTGGGCACAAAGTATTGCGCTAAGAGACTTAAATCATGATTTCCTAATGTTACCTGACAACAATATTGGTGTGCATATATCCATCGTAAAACCTGTAAGGACTGGCCACCACGATTAACTATATCTCCACAAAAAACAAGCTTATCCTTGTATAAGTCAAATTTTATTTCATCTAGTAACAACATTAAATCATCAAAACACCCCTGTACATCACCTACAACATAACTTGCCATTAGTGAAAAACCTTGGCATTCTTAATTCTTCGATATTTTTCAAATTCAGGTAGTTCCCATGGTCGAATGGCAATGACAAGTGTGCTGCCAAATCGCTGCTCAAACCCTATGTTTTGGTCTTTATAAGCAAAATCACTGAAACTTTGTGATAATTGTTTTATTTTTTTCTGAATAATTTGGTTTGATGTTGTCGATATCATACCATTAATAACAATTCTCAATTCACCTGCATGAGTAAACTGGCAATCAAAAAAATCATCTTGTATATGATTTTCAAAGTGTCTTTGTATGGGCCCATTGTTTTGCCACTGAAATGTCCTACTGATTAAGGTTTTTATCTTATTGTCTGCTCTCAACTCAATCAAATTGATTTTTTCCAGTTGCAACAACAGTTTAATCAGTTCTGGTTTTTCAAAATTATACAACTGGTAAATCTTATCAAATGTCAGATTATTTAATACTAAAATTGTAACTAACATCAGCTTGGGGTCTGATATGATTTTTCCTTCCTGCTGGATACTTAATTGCTCTAACTGCATATTGTTTATATGCATTAATTCTAACAAATCAGCAATATCCATTTCGAGCAAATCACAAATCCTCTCTAGCCGATTCAATGAAATATCTTTTTGGCTAAATTGTCGCTTAATGCTCGATTCGGAAATATGTAAATGAGCAGCAACATCAGCATATTTAACGCCTTTTGCTTTAAGAACTGATTTTAATGTAAGAATTATTTGACTGGATTTACTCATAAATAGTGCTTAACCGAGAAAGAAGTATTCTACTGTGGAAAAGCTGGATTTGGACAGAATACTCCATTATTTTCGTCAAATAGCACACTATTCTCCGCAAATAATGAACAATTCTGCCTCAAACCAGGCTTTTCCTCGTAACGAATTCTTTCTCGGTCAAGCACTAAATAAGAATTTAATCAGAAAGTATCAAAATATAATACTTCTATTTTACATCTAGATTTTGGGAATATCACTTATAAGTTGTTTCTATAATTATATTCTATAAACTAAAAATTTCATGAATTGAGACATAGTAGTCATGATTTTCTTTACAGGTAATGGTAGATCAATCCCGCCCGCATCCTTAGCATCCTGACCATGCCTAATTTCATCAATTTTCATTTGCGCTAGGATAGCATGTGTTTTATGGTCTTCTTCAGGAATCTGCTCTATATGCTCTTGTAAGTGGTCTTCTACCTGTTTCTCAACCTCAATCACAAATCCATAACTTATTTTGTCACCAAATAACGCAGCCGTTGCACCAAGGGTAAATGAACCTAAATACCATAAGGGGTTTAACCAACTGGTATGTGTATGCAAATCATCTAATCGCTCTTGACACCAGTAAAGATGATTATGTTCATCATCTGCGGCTTTAATAAGATGCCTATACGTCTGCCTATCTTTTGCAAATAATGCCTGTCCATAATAAAGTGCTTGAGCACATACTTCACCTGTATGATTAATTCTCATAAGGCCTTGTACATTTAGTTTATCATCTGGTTGTAAGATCACATCAGTTTCTGATGATTTTGGAGTGGCTATTGTTGGTTTTTCCGCAGTCGAAGATACTATTTTAAGAAAACGATCGAACTCGTTTAATATTTTTGATGGCAGTGATGAATTAATTTTTCTCACTTAAGTGTAGAAAACATTTGAGTGATGATTTCCATCATCACTCATGAATTTATTACTGATTGTTTTCGAATATTTTTTCATTAATATTAATACTGGCATCATTTCTTAATTCGCTAGTAATATCAACCAATTCACTATTAGAAACATTCCTTTCAATTTGAGAAGCAATATTCATTTTTTCATCATCAGAAATAGCTGATGAGTCTCCATTCAATACTGATTTAATTTCTACTATTGCAAAGGTATTAGCAGATGAATCGACATAATGAATTTTAGTATTTTCTTGATCATATTTTAATGAAAATACATTCTTAACTAAATTAAAAGGTTGTTTTGATCCTACTCTTTCAACATCAACAGCTTCAACCAGTGACTGATCTAGAGCAGTTGCGATATCTGCCAAGGTGGTTTCACCAGCATTTATCTGTTCAACATACTCAATAACCTGTTGTTTGCTAAGCTCTAAAGACTTTTCTGACTTTAATTTATTATTGATGGCTTCTGATACATCTTCCAATGGCTTAATAACTGGAGGCTGGTGTTCCAATATATGTATATAGGCGATATGATTTTCACCTAAATCAATCATTTCACTTATTTCACCATCTACTTTAATAGCGTCACTGAATGCGGTCACTGCAAAGTTTTCATTTGCTGCCGCTCCTGTGCCTCTACCACGTGCAAACAATTCAGTAGATTTTAATGTTAAACCTGAATTTTCTGCAGCCAGTTCTAAAACATTATCTGCATCAATAATTATGGTATATAAATCATCAGCTTTGGATAAAAATTCTTGCTCAGCTTGTTCTTCTTTCAATTCTGTTATTAAGGTATCTTTCAACTCTTCTAGTGGTTGTATTTCTGGTGTTTTTATTTCTGATAATTTAATGATGGGATAACCAAAACTTGAAAGTACTGGTTCTGATATTTCACCTGCCTTCATTGAGAATAGTTTTTCATCAAAAGCCTCTACCATATCACCTTTTGAAACCCAACCTAAATCACCACCATTTTTTGCAGATCCTGGATCTTGTGATACTTCTTTGGCCACTTCAGCAAAATCTTCACCATTACTTATTCTACTGGCTACTTTTAATATTTCACCTTTTACTTCATCTTCATTATTGCTTACTGGCAATAAAATATGTTGGGCTTTACGCTTTTCCGAAGTTTTCAAGGTATCCTTTTTAGCATCATAATAGGTTTGCAATTCTTCATCTGAAATTTCAATGTTTTCTAACAAATTGGTTGTTGATAGTTCAATATAATTAACTGATACTTGCTCAGTCGTCATATAGTCTTGGCCAAATTCATTAAAATGGTTACTGACTTCTTCTTCTGTTACCTCTACTTTGTCTTCAAAATCCTTGCTTGAAATTTCCAGATAATTAAAGGTTCTTTTCTGTTTAGAGAATTTGTATTGGTTT
>JAESTH010000049.1 GCA_016763695.1 Alcanivoracaceae bacterium | reverse complement strand
TTATACCTTTAGTAACCGCCAGGAATGGGGAATTTATGAGCAAATCATTTCTGATATGTTTGATCACTTATTGGCTACCATCCCAGAGTTTGAGCTTGAAGTTTTCCAAAATCCAACGGGGAGTGATTTTCGCAAATGGTAATATGGAGTCAAAAGAGCAGCCTCCTAATCATATATTCCAATAGATTCCTGCCTTAGCAGGAATGAAGGGCGAGTAATTACCATAAATTTACCTTTTTCTTTACGTATCTTTGTTGGCATCTAGATTACTGTCTGAATCAACATTTGAATTTCGGCTATAAAGCAATTGAAGTCCTTTTAAGAACTTACGTAACATTTGATTTTGGCATTTTCGATAATGCCTATGGGTTTTTTTTCGGAAAAATGCAGTGAGTTCTGAATTACTGATATTGAATTTAGCCGCTTCCATGATATCAAGAATATCTTCGGATTGAAGATTATAGGCTATTCTTAATTTTTTAAAAATGAGGTTATTATCAAGCCTTTGAACCTGATTGCTTGCTGCGCCATCTTTAGGGCCACGTTTTTCAATAATTAAACCATCCAAAAAATACAACAAGTCTTGATCTGAACACACTTGATAGCCCTCATCTTCTTCCCTTTTCAACCAGGAAGTGACTCTAGGCAGAGGAACTTTATGACCGCCTAATGCAATAATTTTAATAATCTTGGTGTCTTTGACGTCTAATATAAAACGAAGCCTGCGTATAATATCGTTGTTGTTCATGTATGCAATAATGTGAATAAGTTTTGCAAGTTTACAGCATCAAGCGTAAAACCGTGAGATACAATTGATCTTTCCAAGACATAAGTAAAAAAAGGTCACAATTATTAATCAAGAGCAGATACTAAACCCCTATTTTATAGAAAAAATATTTGTAACTACTCAACCTGCCATTACCGTGAAGGCAGCAATGGCAGGTGAGTAGTTACATGATAAAAACTATTCCCACTCAATTGTTGCGGGTGGCTTGGATGAAATATCATAAACCACTCTGGAAACTTTATCTATTTCATTGATGATTCTTCTGGAAACAAGTTCAAGAAAATCATAGGGTAATCTAGCCCATTTGGCTGTCATAAAATCAATTGTTTCTACCGCACGCAGTGTGATCACATATTCATACCTACGAGCATCACCAACCACCCCTACTGATTTGATGGGCAGAAATACTGCAAAAGCCTGGCTAGTTTTATCATATAAATCCCACTTGATTAATTCTGAGATAAAAATATGATCGGCTCTGGCTAAAATTTCAGCATACTTTTGTTTGACTTCACCCAATATTCTGACTCCTAGGCCAGGCCCTGGAAAGGGGTGACGATAAACCATGGCTTTTGGCAAACCCAGTGCTACGCCCATTTTTCTGACTTCATCCTTAAATAAATCACGTAATGGTTCTAATAACTCCAGTTCTAAGTCATCGGGTAAACCGCCAACATTGTGATGGGATTTAATCACATGTGATTTACCTGTTTTTGAAGCGGCAGATTCGATAACATCGGGGTAGATCGTGCCCTGAGCCAACCATTTAACATTTTCTAATTTTCTGGCTTCTTCTTCAAATATATCAATAAAAAGCCCACCGATAATTTTGCGTTTTTGCTCTGGGTCACTGACTCCTGCCAATGCATCATAATACATTTGCTGGGCATTCACCCTAATGACATTAATATCCATGCCATCAGCCATGGTTTGCATGACCTGGTCGCCTTCTTTATATCGTAATAAACCTGTATCAACAAATACACAGACTAGATTGTCACCGATGGCTTGATGTAACAAAGCGGCAACTACAGATGAATCAACACCACCTGATAACCCTAATAAGACTTTATCATTTCCTGCTTTTTGCTTAATATTTGTAATATGTGTTTCAATGATATTATCCGTTTTCCACAATTTATCACAGTTACAAATATCGAATAAAAATCGCTCGAATATTTTTCGTCCCTGAGTGGTGTGCTCTACTTCGGCATGGAATTGAATCCCAAAAATACTGGCATCTACATTCTCAAAAGAGGTTACAGGAGCTGTGGCACTAGATGATGTCACATGAAAACCTGCTGGCATCACATCAATTTTATCGCCATGGCTCATCCACACCTCTAATTGGCCTTGTTTCTCATCAAATATACCATCTAATAATTGTGATTGACCGGTTAAATCAACCTTGGCATAACCAAACTCTTTTTCATCCGAAGGAATAACCGTACCACCAAAATGATGGGCAATGGCCTGCATACCATAGCAAATTCCAAAAACAGGGATAGCCAATTCAAATATCTTAGCTTCAACCTTTGGCCCATCATCTAAATGTACCGACTCTGGACCACCTGATAAGATAAGACCTTTGGGACTAAATTCCTCTATCAATTTAAAATCCACATCCCAGGGCCAGACTTCACAATAGACACCCGCTTCACGTACCCTGCGTGCGATTAATTGAGTAAATTGTGAACCGAAATCCAAAATTAATATTTTATTATTTTTTATGTTCATATTATTTTCTCATAATATTCTATTATTCCCGCGAGGGCAGGAATAGCGATATTTAATTTTATGTACGAGTACGGTAATTGGGGGCTTCTTTAGTGATATTAACATCATGCACATGGCTTTCAGCCATGCCTGCATTGGTGATTTTTACCATTTGTGGTTCGGTTTTCATTTTATCAATGTTGCCACAACCCACATAACCCATTGATGCTTTTAAGCCACCCATTAATTGGTGTACAACTGGCGCTAATGCACCTTTGTATGCCACCCTACCCTCGATTCCTTCAGGAACCAGTTTTTCGGTATCAACATCATCTTGGAAATAACGGTCTTTAGAACCCAAATCCATAGCACCTAATGAACCCATGCCTCTATAAGCCTTATATGTCCTACCCTGATAGAGTTCCACCTCACCTGGAGATTCTTCAGTGCCTGCAAATAATCCACCTGCCATAATGACACTCGCTCCCGCAGCAACTGCTTTAGCAACATCACCAGAATAACGAATACCACCATCGGCAATTAATGGAATGTTTTTTCCTTTTAATGCTTTTGCCACATCATTGATTGCAGTAATCTGTGGTACGCCGACTCCTGCCACAATTCGTGTGGTACAAATAGACCCTGGACCGACTCCAACTTTGACACAATCTGCGCCAGCTTCTACCAGCGCCAGTGCCGCAGCACCAGTGGTGATATTTCCTGCCACAATTTGTACATCAGGATAATTATCCCGCAGCCATCGAACTCTATCCAGAACCCCTTGAGAATGACCATGTGCTGTATCAACCACCAAAACATCAACTCCGGCATTAATTAAAGCCTCAATGCGCTGTTCGGTATCCCCACCAGCTCCAACGGCAGCAGCCACCAGCAATTGCTCCTGTGAGTCTTTTACTGCACTAGGGAAGTCTTTTGATTTTTGCATATCCTTGACTGTGATTAATCCTTTCAATTCAAAATTATCATTCACTACCAGGACTTTTTCAATTCTGTGTTTATGCAGCAACTGTTTGACCTCTTCAGTTTCTGCACCTTCTTTAACGGTAACCAGGTTTTCTTTGCGGGTCATGATATTGTAGACAGGGTCTTCATGAACTCTTTCAAAGCGCATGTCTCTGCTAGTAACTATGCCAACCAATCCTGTTTCATCAACTACAGGAACCCCTGAAATCCTGTTTCTACGTGTGATTTCAAGTACTTCTTTAATGCTGGTTTGTGGGGTGACGGTTATGGGGTTTTTGATGACTCCTGATTCAAAATTTTTGACCAGATAAACTTCAGCTGCTTGCTGTTTTATACTTAAGTTTTTATGGATAACCCCTATTCCACCAAGTTGTGCCATAGCGATGGCAAGCTTCGCTTCAGTTACAGTATCCATTGCTGCTGAAATCAAAGGGATATTTAACTTGATTTTTTGGGTTAAACGAGTGGACAAGTCAACATCTTTAGGTAAGATGTTGGAATAAGCTGGCACCAAAAGTACATCATCAAAAGTAAGAGCGTCAGAGATTATACGCATGATTTATCCTCCGAAAAGAGTAGATTTAAATAAATCGCCGCATTCTAACATAATAGACAGTGAGAAATGATAATTGATACCATCTAATATTGGAAAATCACCAGAAAATTCTACAACCCCTAGTGTTCTCAATAATTTAGCCAGAAAAGCCATTGAAATGCAGTTGGGTAATCTATGGCTAAGAGGTGAAGTCACTGATTTATACATGGCACCATCAGGACATGCCTATTTTTCATTGAAAGATAATAAGTCATCTATTAAGTGTACTTTCTTTAAACAATACAATTTTAAAAGGACGGTGATAAAAAATGGCGACAGCTTGTTGGTACTTGGTCTGGCAACTTTATATGAAGAGCGTGGTACTTTTCAGCTAAAAGTAGAACGAGTAGAAACTTCTGGCATTGGCGACATGGCGAAAGCTTTTGCTGAATTAAAAGTCAAACTCGAAGCATTGGGTTATTTCAGCCCCGAAAAAAAACAGCCAATTCCATCCATTATCAACTCACTTGGGATTGTTACCTCCAAATCATCCGCGGCAATTACTGACGTGCTGAATGTTATCAAACGCCGCAACCCATTATTGGAAGTGAAAATTTATCATGCCTCTGTGCAAGGAGATAAAGCAGTTGAAGAAATCATAGATGCTCTATTAAGAGCTGATATAAATCAACATGATGTTATTTTACTCACTCGTGGTGGTGGTTCAGAAGAAGATTTGTGGACATTTAATGATGTTTCCATCGCACAGACTCTATTTAATCTCAGTACCATCTGCGTCTCAGCCATAGGTCATGAAAGAGACACTTCAATTAGCGATTTAGTTGCTGATATTTCTGCTATCACGCCCACTGCAGCAGCGGAATTGTTAACACCTGATTTAAGCAAGTTAAGTTTAAGAATTTCACATAATAAAAAAACAATTGAAAAGCTAATAGTCAGTCAATTAAATAATTATAATCAACAATTAGACATCATTTATCATAAATTGGAAAAATCTCACCCAAAGAATAGTATCAATAATGAAAAACAAAAGATAAATAATCGCTACCAAAGATTAAAACAATTAATTCAACACAACATGCAAGCAAGGAATAATAACTTAGCACTTAAACAAAATAATTTAAAGCACTTTGATTTTAAGGTTGATACCAAAAAATTTGACATCAATATTAAAGTCAATAAAATTTCAAACCTGATATCCACCAAATTCACACACAAATCTTCCAAATTAAATAGCCTCGCTCAACACTTAAACACTTTGAGCCCCTTAGCTACATTATCAAGAGGTTATAGCATCACTTTGAAACATAAAACTAAAACTATTATTTCTCATTTTGATCAAGTTAATATAGGTGAAGAAATAGAGACGATTGTTGACTCTGGCAAAATAATATCAAAAGTCACAGAAATTAATGAAACAATTAAGTAAAACTCACAGCACCGAAGAAGTCATCAAAAAAAGTACTTTTATTGCGATTGTTGCCAACGTGAACAGTGTTGAACAAGCCATGGATTTTCTTTCTGATCATTCGGATTTTGATGCCACTCATAACTGTTGGGCATACAGGCTACAGCAAGTTTATCGTTTTACTGATGATGGCGAGCCATCAGGCACGGCTGGAAAACCAATATTAAATGCCATTACTGGTCAGGAGTTTGATAATACTGTAGCACTGGTGATTAGACATTACGGAGGTATAAAATTGGGCACAGGTGGTTTAATGCGCGCTTATGGCGGTGGGATCAGTCGCTGCCTGCAAGCCGCTGAGTGTGAAGTCATACAAGATTTATCCGAAGTCATGCTTAAAGTCCCCTTTCAATATATTCAGGCTGTCCATAATTTATCCAACACCCTTCACTCACAAATAATCTCCGAAGATTTTAATGCAGAAGGGGCGCTTATCATCATCAGCTTACTGACATCTACAAAGCAGGAATTTAAAGAAAAGGCCATTAATATTTCAAAAGGACAAATTGAAATTATCACCCCAGAAAATAGTTAACAACCACTCCTCATTATAAATACAAGGAAAATTGTATTTTCACATCTTACTTTTATTAATATCCTTAAGCAGCTTATCTTTATCAAATGCAACATGGTTATCTTGTTTGTCATCTAAAAGAATTTTATCCGCAATGACACTTGATAATGGCTGAATAATACTGAAGTGATTATATCCAAAAATAGGATAAAAATGTACAAGCTTATTTTTATTAACATTTTGCATGGAAAATAATGAATAGACATTACCTCCCTCCCCTTCAAATAAAAAAGTTGGACTAGTTATGGAATCAAGCCACCTAATTGGCGCTCTATAGTCACTTTCTTGTTTGATCGAGATATCATAATTTAATGATTCCTGGCCATAATCGCTCACATTTCCAGTGGCACCCAGCGCAAAAATCGCTCTAAAAATACTGGTTGACTCAGCCACCAGTAGTGCCAGCGTTCCACCCGTGCTATGACCACCTAAATAAATTCGATTGGCATCAACATATTCAAGCGTAGCGAGATGTTTAGCTGCTGCTATTATATCGTCAACTTCCCCATAAAAATTTTCATTAAAACCAGGGTTTTCATTGCCTCCACGTAAAGAGGCATACATTGTGATTATGCCCTTCTTGCGAAAAATACTGGCTGATTGATCATTTTGTGGAGAATGATCTGACCAGACATAATTACTGATACCATTACTAAATCCGCCAATAATCCAGATAATTGCAGGATGTTTTTTATGTTTACTTTCTGGTTTACTAATATAAGCAGGTAATTGACCAATGGGAGACCTATATTCAATTAAATCAAATAAATCCTTTGGTGGTTTTTCAACAGGAAAACCTTCTGATTCTTTGTTTATCAGTTTAGTTTGATATGTGCTTTTCGCATCTGCTAATTGGAAATCATCCGCATAACTGTTAGCATAAAAACCTATTATTGCTATTATAAAAATATTTTTCATATTATGCCGTATTGATTTAATCGTATTTTATTATTCTGGCACATTTAAATAAGCTTTGAGCATAGGCATATAATGTTCACGCTTAGCAATACACAAGTCTATACCTTCTGTAACTTGCGCCAGTGATCTTGGTCCTCCTGAGAGTCCCTCGACAATGGGAGCAAAATAATCTGTTAGTTCTTTTTTCTTTGCCAATGAACAAAAGTCAGAACCAACTAACGGTAAACGGCCCTGAAACCAGGTGGGCATTCTCTTTTTAAAAGGCTCAAAGTTATCCTGTACCCATTGCCACATGCCTTGCTGATTATCCTTATCATATATTTGGGTGAATAAAATTGTATAAATTTCGTTGCCCCTGAGTCTATCTGACAATATCCAATCTCTCAATTGCGCGATGAACTCCTGATTCTTGCTACTAGAAATACCTCCAAGCAATCTGCCCCTTAACGTTCCATCATTGGCCTGATCGAATAATGTTATTAAATGATTGGTAAAATCTTGATCTAAATCTTCTACAGCCACTTCTAATGCCAAAGCAATTAAATTTGTGTCTACGTCTTCATGTATTTTATTATCGCCTTTATAACCAGTGTAGTGTTTTGCCATGATCGTTAGCTGTGATCTTATTTCTTGGTGTTTTCCTGTAATGGCCATAAAATCCACCACTGAACGACGCAGTTTTTTGTCTTCTACGCTGTCATCAACCTTCGGAGAAAAACCAAGTTGCTGGTATTTTTGCTGATACAACTGATTGGCAACGGTGGCTAATTTTTGTACTTCAACTGCTGATTCCGCTACTTTATCCTGCATATAGTTGATAATCGACATCGGCGCTGTGGCAATATTATCCAGTTTAGATTCAGCAATAATGGGAGCAACTGTCATCAAAGTTTGAAAATCTATTTTACCAGACTCAACTGAGGCGCTAAAACTATCATTAAGTGATATTATTTCGTTTGTAGATAATTTGTTTATGTTTTTATATAAATTTTCCCAGCTTTCGGGCATAAGAGCGTATCTATAATAGCCAGAACCATTGGCATTAGGCATGATGTATTGCGCGCAACCATTACCTGCCAGGGTAAACTGCTGCTCTGCACTGTCAACCATTTGACAGTCCTGATGCTTATTTCCATCAATTTCATACGTCAAACAAGCTGGGATTTGCCAGGTCATATCGGCCTTTCCCTGTGATCCTAATGGCAAGTATCTACTTTGCTTTAAAGCAATTTTATTAATCCCATCCTCGCAGCTACTTACTATGTTCAAATAAGGAATACCTGCCTGCTCCAGAAAACTGTTAAATGAAGTCTTAATCAACTCAGGAGGAATATTTTTGGATGCTGCACTTATGGCCAAAATAAAGTCATCTGCCGTGGCGTTTTTAAAGGCGAATTTTGTCATGTAATTCTGAATACCTTTTCTGAATTGCTCAGGGGTTAAAAAAGTATTCATCATCTCTAGCACCCCACCACCTTTGGAGTAGGTAATGCCATCAAATGCGGAACTGATATCATGATTACTTTTGATCTCCTGCCTGATTTTTCTTGCGCTAACCAATGAATCTGATTCCATCACATCCAGAGATCTTTTCAAAATTGTTTGATCAAAATTTTGTTCTGGATATACTGTTTGTAAAGCTGTATATGACATCCAGGTTGCAAAGGCTTCATTAAGCCAAATATCATTCCACCAATAGGGAGTAACCAGATTACCAAACCATTGATGCGCTAACTCGTGTGCATGTACCGTCATATAACTGCGTTTTTGACTTTGTGAGGAGTTTTCGTCCAATAGTAACAATTGCTCTCTATAGGTAATTGCCCCTGCATTTTCCATGGCTCCAGCACTAAAATCAGGAACGGCAATAATATCCAACTTAAGATAAGGGTAAGGAATTTGGAAGTAATTTTCTAAACTCTCAATAATTTCCTGGGTATGTTTAAGTGCATATCGAAGTTTTTCAC
>JAESTH010000048.1 GCA_016763695.1 Alcanivoracaceae bacterium | reverse complement strand
TGGTGTGTGCATTGTTGTATGTGTTTTACTAATGACAAATGAAGTCTATGCAAAATAGTCTTTTCATAATTAATTGTGGATTACATTACCACTGTTTTTGGTTATGAATGTGTCTCTGTTATTTGCCTATACAAAATGATAAAATATCTCACCCAATAAATCATCAGGACGTTTGGATAGAAAGAACAAATTTGATTGGCTTTATGAGAAAAGTATAATTGAGGCACTTTTAAAATGCCTCAAAGTACTTTGGCTAGGCGGTTGAGATGCTGTTGATCATTTTAAATATGTTGAATAATACATGACTTTTATACACTCCAATGTTCGGCACTTGCCGAGTCCCAATCGTTTTTCCAGTCGGTAGGGATTTTTCCACCAGTAAGTAAGCAGTTGCTAGAAATGCATGGGTATAGTTCGGCATAATTTTTTATTATTGTACCGTTGACTCTCTGGTTGATGTGTTTAGGTTGTAATTGTGCCAGTTTTTCTAAACCCGCCACCGCTAATAATTCTGTAAAATTTTTAACTGTTTCATGTTGAAAGTTTGCAACTCTTTGTGCTTTGTTATCAACAATTAAGGCCTTGTATCTATTGGGGTTTTGTGTTGCAATTCCTGTTGGACAGTTATCGGTGTTGCATGATCTTGATTGTATACAACCCAGGGCAAACATCATGCCTCTGGCTGAATTGACTGTATCAGCACCTAAGGCTATTATTCTGAGTAAATGAAAGGCACTGAATACTTTGCCTGATGCAATGATTCGGATCTTGTCTCTAAGACCAGTACCTATCAAGGCCTGGTTAACAAAAATAACAGCATCACGTAATGGTGTGCCAACAGCATTTGTCATCTCGGTAGGGGCGGCACCTGTACCGCCCTCTCCGCCATCGACGGTAATAAAATCGGGGGTGATCCCTGTGGCTAACATGGCTTTACAAATACCCAAAAATTCGTCTTTACGACCTATGCATAGTTTGAAACCAACAGGTTTGCCATCTGTCAATGTCCTGAGCTTTTTTACAAATTGTAATAAACCAGTCGGGCTATTAAATGCTGAATGTGCGGGTGGAGAAATGACATCTTGTCCCATTGGTACATGACGAATTTTCGCAATTTCTTCGGTGAGTTTTACGGCGGGCAATATTCCACCATGACCTGGTTTTGCACCTTGTGATAATTTAATCTCTATCATTTTTACAACTTTATCAGCTGCTTGTAGTTTAAATTTGGCTACATCGAAATCACCATTTTCATCGCGGCAACCAAAGTAGCCGGTACCGAGCTGCCAGATAATATCTCCACCGTATTTTAAGTGGTAAGGGCTTAGGCCGCCCTCACCAGTATTATGGGCAAATCCACCAATTTTGGCACCCTTATTTAGAGCCATAATAGCATTTTTACTTAAAGCTCCATAACTCATTGCAGATATATTTAAAGGCGATGCCTCATAGGGTTGTTTGCAGTCTGAACAACCAAAAGTGACCCTGGGATTGTGGTCAAATGCTTCTAATGGCTGTAAAGAATGATTGAGCCATTCATAACCATCTTTGTTAACATCAAAAATGGTACCAAATGGCCTGGTGTCACGTTGTCCTTTGGCTCGTTGATAAATAAGTGATCGAAACTCTCTGCTAACGGGGGTACCACTGGTGTCTGACTCTATAAAATATTGTTGAATTTCAGGTCGTATTGATTCCAGCATATAACGAAAGCGACCGATTACAGGGTATAAGCGTCTCACTGTCTGTTTTTTTTGCAAGAGGTCAATTATTCCAATAAGCAATATAGGAGTTATAATGATAAATGACCAATAAATAGCCTGCCAGTAAAAGCCAATGCCTACAATTAATAGTGTGATTACTATTGCTAATATAATAAAAATCTGACGTACGGTCATAAATGTATCCTCATTTAAATTTTTGAGTGCATCATTCATATCAGAAGTGGACTCGCTGATATAAGTATTTATCATTCGTCAATCTCATTATTCTATAAAATGTACGAATTAGATGTGATGATTCGTCATTATCCAGCGAATAGAGGTTTTAGATGTAAGCTATTGGTTTATAAGGTTTTTAAATCTTACATAGATGTATTTACGCGTCCTTATAAATCAATGACTTATAGCTGTTTTCAAAAATAAGTTGGATAGAAACTATGATTCTATCATAATTTGAGTGTTGTATTAATTTATCAGTGTGAAATTATTACAGTTTCTAGGTTAAGCGGCCTTACTTAATCATCTCTAAAATATGGCTCAATTGAAAAGCTGCTTTTGCTATTTGTTGTTCGGCAACAAAACGTGCTTGTTTATCGTAGCTATTTGAAATGTAAATAGTGGGCTGTGGATTTTGTTGTTGCTCCTTATCTCGTAACAGACCCATTAAGACTGGTGTATAAACGTATTTTTTGGCTAGTTTGTTAGCATTGTTTAACCACTGGTTTATTGGTTTTTTTTGATTTTTTAGGGCAATTTTATTGTATTTTTTGCCGATTTTTTTTGCTTTTAAATCAATAATTTTGAACGATGTAGAGTTATCAAGTCTAGAGTCCCAATACCAGTGTAGGTTTTTAATATAGCCTTGACCATCGATATTGATTAAATTTCCTCCACGATCTCCTTTAGAAAAATAATTTTCGGAGAATAGGGCGGTGCTGTGCAGTGGTTGATGTGAGTCTCCAACCAGATGTAAAATCCATGACAAGGCCAGGGCTTTTTCTTTTTTAGTGGCGCCCTGTTTAGATAGTACGGCAAGATTACCTTTTAATGCTTGGGTAATATTGAGGTTATTATGGAAGGAGTTTTTAAAGTTAGTGTTTAAATTTAAAAATGAGGTATCAATTTTTTTATCCAGATAAAGGGGGTAATTAATGTAATGCCAGGAGCCATGATGATATTTATCCTGTAAATTTTTTTGAAAACCTCTGGCTAAATCAGGCCAAATAGCTGCTTGGCGAAAAATCCACTCATTGTATGTTGAAGGATTAAACTTAACATGTTTGGGTATGTTGTTTTTGAAATCTTTTGCAAAACGGGGGTGATGTTTGAGGATATCTACCCAGTAACTCTGTTGTTTCTCATCTAATAAATCCCAGGTAATGGCAGCCATTAATTGGTGCCCAGCAGCATTCCAGGCCAAAGATACATTGGCCTGAAATAATATTAACAACAATATGTTTATTTTTTTCATTAATTAAGTAGTTACGAGTTAATAACCCCTTGTTTAACCAAGTACTCATGGTAGCTTCCACGATGATCTATTATATTGTCTTCCTGAATTTCAATTATTCTGGTGGCAATTGATGAAACAAACTGTCTATCGTGAGAAACGAAGATCAAAGTGCCTTCATAATTTTCCAAAGCCAGATTTAAAGACTCAATTGACTCCATATCCAAATGGTTAGTTGGCTCATCCATAAACAGGATGTTGGGTTGTTGCAACATGATTTTACCAAACATCATGCGGCCTTTTTCACCACCTGACAGGACATTGAGTTTCTTTTTGGAGTCTTCCTTGGAAAATAACAGGCGGCCCATGACGCTTCTTACCGCTTGTTCATCATCATCTTTATGTTTAAATCCCATCATCCAGTCAAAAGCCGTGATATTTTCTTTAAACTCGGCTATGTTATCCTGTTTAAAATAGGCAACATTGGCATTTTCTGACCACTTGACTGACCCTTTGTCACACTCTATGCTCTCAGTCATACAATTTAATAATGTTGTTTTACCTATACCATTGGCACCAATTATTGCTAATCTTTCACCAACTTCAAGCGTAAAATTTAAATCTTTTAACAGTGTTTTGCCATCAAATGATTTACTCATATTTTTAATGCTTATGGCATTTCTAAATAATTTCTTTTCTTGTTCAAAAATAATATATGGGTTAACTCTTGAAGAGGGTTTAATATGATGTAATTGGATTTTATCCAGTTGTTTCTGTCTAGATGTGGCCTGTTTTGCTTTTGATGCATTAGCGGAGAAGCGACTGACAAATTGTTTAAGTTCTGCAATTTGGACTTTTTTCTTGGCATTTTCTGAGTATAATTTTTCTCTTGACTGTGTAGCTGCAGTCATGTATTCATCATAATTGCCGGGAAATAAGCGTAACGCGCCATAATCCAGGTCAGCCATGTGCGTGCAAACAGAATTGAGAAAATGTCTATCATGTGAAATGATGATCATGGTGGATTTACGCGCATTGAGCGTATCTTCCAGCCACCTAATGGTGTTGATATCCAGATTATTGGTTGGCTCATCTAGTAATAGAAAGTCAGGATCAGCGAATAGAGCTTGAGCCAGTAGTACTCGTAGTTTCCAGCCTGGAGCGACTTCTGACATGGAGCCATAATGTTGTTCTTCAGGAATATCCAGTCCCATTAACAATTCACCAGCACGTGCTTCAGCCGAGTAGCCATCCATTTCTGCAAACTCTGTTTCCAAATCAGCAACTTTAATGCCATCTTCATCAGACATCTCAGCTTGGTCATATATACCATCGCGTTGTTCTTTTATTTTCCATAATTCCCTGTCGCCCATAATAACCGTATCAAGCACCGTGTATTCTTCAAAAGCATATTGATCCTGCCCTAAAATACCAACTCTGTCATCTTGATCAAATGATACGGTACCATTGGTAGGTTTGAGTTCGCCAGTTATAATCTTCATTAAGGTTGACTTACCACAACCATTGGCGCCAATTAATCCATAACGGTTTCCATTGCCAAATTTCATGGAGATATTTTCGAAAAGAGGTTTAGAACCAAACTGTATGCCGATATTTGCTGTAACTATCATATTGTTAAATCTGCTGATTGTAAAAGATCGCGATTATACCTTTTGTTTGGATTAAATTGAATATTATTGCTTTATAAACAAAATAAAGTCACAATATTGCCCTTAAAAATTAATTGGCTCTGGTAAATGATAGATTACAAGAAATTAGCCGCTAAAGGCGTGCAAAAATTAAACCCTTATATCCCAGGAAAACCCATATCTGAATTAGAAAGGGAAATGGGGATAGCCAACATTATCAAATTAGCATCTAATGAAAACCCACTTGGTTCCAGCCCTTTGGCCATACAGGCGATGCAGAACACTTTAAAGGAAATTGAGCTATATCCTGATGGCAATGGTTTTGAGTTAAAAAAAGCGCTGGCAGCAAAGCACGATATAGATATGGATTGCATTACTTTGGGTAATGGTTCTAATGATGTATTGGTGTTGTTAGCAGAGGCTTTTTTATCAGCAGATATGAATGCTGTTTATTCTCAATATTGTTTTGCAGTTTATCCTATTGCAGTTCAGGCTGTTGGAGCAGTGCATAAGCAAATTCCTGCCATGGGCTGGGATACTGATTCACCTTTGGGCCATGATTTGGACGCCATGCTCGCAGCCATTGATGATAAAACCCGGTTGGTATTTGTGGCTAATCCGAATAACCCAACAGGTAATCATTTGTCAGAAGTTGAGTTGAAAAGTTTTATCAGGAAAATTCCTGAAGATGTCATTGTTATTGTTGATGAAGCCTATTTAGAGTATTCCAGTATTGACGAACAAGTTGATGCCAGCAAATGGCTGAAAGAATTCTCCAATTTAGTGGTAACAAGAACCTTTTCCAAGGCTTATGGTTTGGCAGGTCTGAGAGTAGGTTATGCATTAAGTAATACGGCTATTGCCAATGTTATCAATAGAATAAGACAACCTTTTAATGTAAACTCTCTTGCTTTAGTTGCTGCCGAAAGTGCTATTGGAGACATTGAGTTCCTTGAAAAATCATTATTTGAAAATGATAAAGGCATTAAAATATTAGAACAGACTTGTGAAAAGTTGAGTTTAAGATATGTGCCTTCCAAAGGTAATTTTTTGTTAATTGATTTTGAAAAGGATGCAGCAGATATATACATGAGTTTATTGAAAAGCGGCATTATTACTAGGCCAGTGGCTAATTATGGATTACCCAATTGCTTGCGTATAACCATAGGTACCACAGATCAAATGCATCGATTGGATAAGGCTATGGAGAATGTGTGTGGCTGAAATAAGCAATACCATCAAATCACATCCCGTAGTTGGGTTGAACATCCAGGCAGATATTACCGTGCCTGGAGATAAGTCTATTTCTCATCGTTCAATGATAATAGCGGGAATAGCTGAAGGTGTTACAAACGTTTCTGGTTTTTTAGAATCGGCAGATTGTATGGCGACTATGCAGGCGATGCAAAGTATGGGTGTAAAAATAGAGCAAATTAATAACGTCTATTGTATCCATGGTGTTGGTAAATATGGCTTAACATGTCCAGAAAATGGTCAAATTGATTGTGGCAACTCTGGAACTGGTATGCGGCTGTTATCAGGTATTATTGCGGCTCAAAATTTTGATTCTGAAATATTTGGTGATGAATCACTTAACTCCCGTCCAATGACAAGAATAACTAAACCGTTAAAATTAATGGGGGCAAATGTCAGTGCTACAAAAAATGGTATGGCACCTCTCAAATTTAAAGCGGTGGATAAGCTTTCTGCCATACATTATAAGTCGCCTATGGCTAGTGCTCAAGTCAAGTCCTGCGTATTGCTAGCTGGTTTGTATTGTGATGGAGAGGTGGTATTGACTGAGCCAAAGCTTTCGCGAGATCATACCGAAAATATGCTGCGTGGATTTGGCTGTGAATTACAATCAGATGATTTAACGGTTAAAATGCAGGGAGGGCAATCATTAAGAGCTACGCAAATCGTTGTTCCTGCTGATATTTCGTCAGCGGCTTTTTTTATGGTTTTGGCTGTTTTGCTGCCACATTCGCAGGTTACTTTTAAAAACTTGTGCGTCAATCCTAGTAGGACTGGAGTGATAAGTATCCTAAAATTAATGGGCGCTGACATTCGTTTTGTCAATGAAACCATTGTTGCAGGTGAAAAAATTGCTGATGTTGTAGTTAAGTCAAGTCAGTTAACCGGGATTGATATTCCTCACAAGTATGTTGCTTCTGCGATTGATGAGTTTCCTATTCTTTTTATCGCGGCATCTCTTGCCAAGGGGCAGACAAGATTAACAAATGCAATTGAATTAAGAAAAAAAGAAAGTGATAGAATTACGGTCATGGCAAAAGGTTTAAAACTTCTGGGTATAGAATGTGAAGAACTGGAAGATGGTTTACTCATAACAGGAGGAGAATTACAGGGTAACATTGTTGATGCCAAAGACGATCATCGTTGTGCAATGAGTTTTTTGATTGCTGGTCAATTATCTAAACAGGCTATATCAGTTAAAAATTGTGAAAATATTATCACTTCATTCCCGAACTTCTTAGATATTTGCCATGATCTTGGGTTACAAATATAATGATACTAGATAAAAAAAATTGCCCGGTTATAACAGTTGATGGCCCATCGGGTGTTGGCAAAGGCACAACCGCCTCTTTATTATCTAATCATTTGGGTTGGAATTTATTAGATAGCGGAGCTATTTATCGAGCATTGGCATTAAAAGTTTTAAATACTGATGCAGAAATTTCTGATATCATTAAGTTGATAAAACTAGCTGGAAATTTGCAACTTCGGTTCGAGTCAGTTATAGGTGAGCCGACACTGGTTTATTTAGATGATCAGTGTGTTAATCGTGATTTGAGGTCAGAAACTTGTGGCAACATAGCTTCGATTATTGCGGTTATTCCAGAAGTCAGGGCGGCATTATTGCAACGACAAAAGGACTTCAGAAAAGTACCTGGCTTAGTTGCAGATGGGCGAGACATGGGCACAGTAGTGTTTAAAGATGCGCAAATTAAGTTCTATTTGACCGCAACAGCAGAAGAAAGGGCAAAAAGACGTTATAAACAGTTGAAAAATAAGGGCGTAAGTGCTAATATCCGCGCTCTTGAAAAAGAGATCGGTGCAAGAGACTGTCGAGACAGCAATAGAAATGTGTCTCCACTGGTGCCTGCAAATGATGCGATCATTATTGATACCAGTAATTTAAGTATTGATGAAGTATTTCATTATTGTATCAATATAATTGATAAAGCTGGTTTAAAAGTTAGCTTGAACCGTTAAAATCTTTTTTATATTTTAAGGTGATTGTTATTTACTGAAATAATTCATTGAAAACAATCTTATATTTAATAACGAGTATTGAAAGCAATTATCAATACAGAAACAATATATAGGTAAAATCCTTTTTACCTAAGAGCATATTTATATGAGCGAAAATTTTGAACAGCTACTTGAGCAAGACTTATCCGCCAAGAAACTCATTCCTGGAACAATCATTAAAGGTATCATTGTTGATATTGAAAATGGGTTTGCTATCGTTGATGCAGGATTAAAATCTGAAGGTGTTATTTCACTAGATGAATTTAAAAATGATTCAGGTGAAATTGAACTGGAACTTGGTGATGAAGTTGATGTAGCCCTTGAGAAGTATGAAAATGGATATGGTCAAACTATCCTTTCTCGTGAAAAAGCCCAGCGTATGTTGGTTTGGGAGCAGTTACAAGTAGCACATGACAATGAAGAAATTGTTATGGGTAAAATTACTGGTAAAGTACGCGGTGGTTTCACTGTTGACATGAATAGTGTAAGAGCATTCTTACCTGGTTCACTTGTTGATGTACGTCCAGTGAGAGATCCTGGTTATTTAGAGGGTAAAGACTTAGAATTTAAAGTTATTAAACTGGACAAACGTCGTAACAATGTTGTTGTATCACGTCGTGCTGTTGTTGAATCTGAGTACTCTGAAGACAGAGAAAAGTTACTAAACACTTTAGTGGATGGCGCTATCATTAATGGTATCGTTAAAAACTTAACCGATTATGGTGCTTTCCTAGATTTAGGTGGTATTGATGGCTTGTTACATATTACTGATATGTCTTGGAAGCGTTTCAATCACCCATCAGAAGTTGTTGAAATTGGACAAGAGCTTGAAGTTCGCGTTCTTAAATTCGACAAAGAGAAAACACGTGTATCACTAGGCCTTAAGCAATTAGGTGAAGACCCTTGGAAAGATATTGCTCGTAGACAACCTGTAGGTTCCAGAATCTTTGGTCGCGTTACCAATATTACTGATTATGGTTGTTTTGTTGAAATCGAAGAAGGAATTGAAGGCTTGGTTCACGTTTCTGAAATTGATTGGACTAACAAAAATATTAATCCAGCTAAAGTTGTACAACCTGGCGATGAAGTTGAAGTGGCGATTCTTGATATTGAAGAAGATAAGCGTCGTATTTCATTAGGTATGAAACAGTGTAAGCCTAATCCATGGGATGCTTTTGCAAGTAATCATGAAAAAGGTGATATCGTTTCAGGCAAGATCAAGTCAATCACAGATTTTGGTATCTTTATCGGTTTAGATGGTGGTATTGATGGTTTGGTTCACTTATCTGATATTTCATGGATGGAAGCAGACGACGTTGCTATTCGTAAATACAAGAAAGGTGATACAGTTGAAGCCATGTTATTGGTTGTTGATTCTGAGCGTGAGCGTATTTCATTAGGTATTAAACAACTTGAGCAAGATCCATTTGGTTCTTATGTTGCAACTCATCCTAAAGGCAGCATTGTTAAGG
The DNA here is from genome assembly GCA_016763695.1 of Alcanivoracaceae bacterium. GTDB lineage: Bacteria > Pseudomonadota > Gammaproteobacteria > Xanthomonadales > Marinicellaceae > NORP309. The sequence goes on along the minus strand of JAESTH010000048.1, from coordinate 2,247 downwards.
GAATCATAAAGGATGTTTCTGAAAAGTTTGCAGTAGTTGAGCTTGAAGATGGCGTTCTTGGTCAAATCAAAGCCGTTGATGTAGCTAAAGAAAGAACCAATGATGTATCAGAAGTTCTAAAAACTGGTGATGAAGTTGAGGCTAAATTTGTAGGTATGGACAGACGCAATAAGATGTTAACACTTTCAATCAAAGCAAAGGAATATGATGAAATGAACAAAGTTCTTAAAGATTATAAAGATGCAAGTACTGGTACTACCAGTTTTGGAGATTTATTGAAAGAGAAGATGGATAAGTAATTATTGAAAAATAGTGATGTCCATCACGCTTTTTAAGAAATAAAGTTCAAGTGATTGAATTTAAAAATATAAAAGCACCTAATTTCGATTAGGTGCTTTTATTTTTTCAATAAAAGATTATAATAATAACGATGAATAGTGTAACAAGATCTGAACTAATTAATATCCTATGTTTAAAACTATCTGATTCAGGTTTATTGAAATCAGATATTTCTTTGTCTGTAAAAGAATTGATAAATACTATGAGTTCATCAATTGCGGCAGGCCAGCGCATTGAAATTCGTGGATTTGGTAGTTTTACTTTACGAGAAAGAAAGCCAAGGATGGGACGCAATCCAAAAACAGGTGCTTCTGTGGCACTTGGTATAAAATATGCTCCCCACTTTAAGCCGGGCAAAGACCTCAAGGAAAGGGTTATGGCTTCAATTAATAAAGACTAAATTAATTGTAAATATTATATTGTAGAGACGCCCCCTAATAGGGCGTCTCTACATTTAGGCTATTGGATTTCTACTTTGACAATCCTTCGGTGGTTTTATGAAACTGTATTTCAGGAAATCTTTCCTGGGTTAATTGCAGGTTAACATATGTAGGTGCTATATAAACCAGGTGTCCATTAGCATCTATGGCCAAATTTATCTGCGCCTTATTCTTGAATTTTGTTAACTCTTTATCATCATTAGCGCTAATCCATCTGGCTGTAGCTACATTGACATTTTCAAATAATGCTTCGACTTTGTATTCCCTGAGCAGACGGTAAGCAACGACCTCGAACTGTAATACACCAATAGCACCCAGAATCAAATCATTAGACATCATGGGTTTAAAAAACTGAGTAGCGCCTTCTTCTGATAATTGTGCCAGACCTTTTTGTAAAGCTTTTAACTTAAGAGGGTCTTTTAGTCTAGCTCGCCTGAATAACTCTGGGGCAAAACTTGGAATGCCGGTAAATTTTAGATCTTCACCGGTGGTAAATGTATCGCCAATACTGATGGTGCCATGGTTATGTATACCAATAATGTCACCAGTGAATGCAGTTTCCAGATGTTCACGCTGTTCTGCTAAAAAAGTTAGGGCATTTGCTATTTTTAATTCTTTTTGTGTCCTGACCTGCTTAAGTTTCATACCCTGATAGAAAGTGCCAGAGCATATGCGCATAAAGGCAATTCTATCTCTGTGTTTGGGGTCCATATTGGCCTGTATTTTAAAAATAAAACCCGTAAAATCTTCCTCAGTTGGTTCTACCAGTCTGGTTTCTGTTTCCCGAGCTTGCGGAGCAGGGGCGTGTTCGGCAAAAGCATCCAATAAAGGTTCAACGCCAAAATTATTGATAGCGGATCCAAAGAAAACTGGGGTTAATTCCCCATTGAGATAGGCCGCTTTATCAAAGGCATAACTGGCACCTTTAACCAACTCAATTTCCTCTCTAAAATCTTCTGCTTCATCACCAAGTGCTTTGTCAAGTTCAGGATTATCAAGCCCTGCAATAATTTCTGCTTGTTGTGTTTCGTAATTTTTGCCAGACTCATATAACAGAACAGTATCATTAATAAAATGATAAACTCCTTTTAGTCTTTTTCCCATACCAATTGGCCAGGTTATGGGTGCGCAGTTGATTTTTAAGATTTCTTCAACTTCATCCATTAATTCAATTGGGTCCCTGCCTTCTCTATCAAGCTTATTGATAAATGTGAAAATTGGAGTGGTTCTTAGTCGGCAAACTTCCATTAATTTAATGGTTCGTTCTTCTACCCCTTTGGCACAATCTATCACCATCAGTGCCGAGTCGACAGCGGTCAAGGTTCTATAAGTGTCCTCAGAAAAATCAGCATGGCCAGGAGTGTCTAATAAATTAATTGTGCAGCCTTTATAAGGAAATTGCATGATAGAAGAGGTGACAGAGATGCCTCGTTCCTTTTCCATTTCCATCCAGTCTGAAGTGGCCCCT
>JAESTH010000196.1 GCA_016763695.1 Alcanivoracaceae bacterium | reverse complement strand
ATGACATCATATGCCGTTGAATTTCCTTTAGTATCAAATGCTTCGAGTTCTTCAGCCTTGCTCATGGCATTACTTATTGTAAGAATAATGAACTCGATAAAAATATTTTGTTGATAAGTAATGATATCTGCTGCTGGAGCAGCAGGTTCAGTTGTAGGTGCTGATTGAGTTGACTCTTTACTAGATGTTACCGTCACTGTGGTGCTAGGCAAGATAGGGAAAAATACGGCCCTATAGGTTGATGCTGGAGCAGTTGGCGCTATAATTGTGGCTGCAAACAACGCAGTATTAGCAGTCGCCTGATAAAAAAGTGCTTGCACATCCCCAATAGAAGGTTTAACAGAATCATAGTTATAAGGATTATCTGCATTAATCGGTTTATTATTCAACGCCGTTGTAAAAGCTTTTACCTGATCTAGGGTGATTTTCGTGCTAGTGCCACTATTTGTGCCTATAACACTCTCATAAGTTGATGATGTCGTAGGATTGGTTAGTGCATAGAGTGCCCACACAAGCAAACCTTCGACAAAGTTTTGGTAAGAGTTATTATCCGCTTCTTTAAGGTTCAATGCAAACTGGCAAACATAATCCCAATCACCAGAACCCGTAGATGTTGGTTGCGGGAGGACATTAACATTCAATGCTTTTGAAGAGCTTGCTGTTAGTGTCTGCCAAGTCACTGGTGGTGCTAGTGGCGCAACCTCGAGCAGGTTAGGTATTAGGACTTTATTAGCACCACTGGACACATTCCAGGGAGGCGCCCCTTGATTTAAACTGCCAAGCGTTGCCTGCGTGTGGAAAGTCGTCGAAAAATGGCAATGAATATGGATACTGAACAAGCCAAGGTCGATGCTTACGGTTATACTGACATCAATAGAGGCAGTGACACTGACCTCTGTAGGCTCATAGGCAATTAATGTAGCATCCACACGGATAAATGCAGTGACATTAAGTGATGCCTGAATAATAGCGAAATTTATTTTACCCTGTATATGACCGACTATCTCAAGTGCGGCGTGGATGTTATAATATTCAGCATCACCGTCGCCATCACTCAGCGAGAATTTGGCAAAAACACCCTGAAAGAGTGCTTCCAAAACAATGCTTGCAGAAGCACTAAGCGGGCCTTTATGAAAGGCTATCGCCCTACCGACACGAAAACCCACACCTATTTCTGTAATGGGATTAAAATTACCATTAGTCGCCTTGGGTAACACTTTAGGATGCAGGCCATTTAACTTGGCAAAGTAAAAACCTCCAGCTCCAGTAAAACTATCCGCAATAACGGAAAAGGAGTGGGAAAAATCCAGGTTGTAAGGAAAACCAATGTTAAAAGAAAAATCTCCATTAGTATAAATTGATACGGATATAGAAGGCAAAGTGAGAAAGGCATTCCCGAACTGCATCTTACGTAATTTGGTCGGCAAAGTGAGAAAACCTTCATACTCACCCACTGTTTCGCTCACTTTGCGGTAAAGAATTTCCGCAATCAAGCCCGCTAATTTATTAAGGGTTGTATTTTTGCCTTTATTAACTTCAACCCTCAAACCATACATTTCTGGATCGTCAAAGATAAACTGCACATCAGCTTGACCGAGGAATACGGCATGAGCACCGACCAGCCAGCCACCATCCTTAGCGAAAATCATGGCAGGAGATGATGTACCACTCAGACTGTTTACTGCCAACTGTAAATCAGTGACCGCCTCTTGTACGGTCTTAGGCGGCACTATAAATTTTCCTTTTGCTGGCTTATAGAGAGGATTAAAAGTGATATGTTGTCCTAAGGCCAAAAGCTCTATATCAAGAATAGAAGTACCCTTGCCTGGTACAGCAGGTGGTCGTTCAGTTACTGGATCCCATTTTACAGTGCTAATATCCAGGAATGGCAACTTACTTTTCAAATCTATTACAAATGTAAGCCCACTCTTACCTTTGGTTTTTTGTAAAGTATCATAACCCAATTTAATATTCTTAATCGTGATTCCAAAAATTGTATTATGCCCTGGTGGAGGCGTTAACACACAAGAAACTATTTTTTGAGTGGTAGTCACTTGATCATGTGGTGGTACAATTTCAATTTCAAAGCTTAAATCTTTTAATACACTATCAAAATTGATTTCATTTAATAGAGTGGACCAGGGATCTGGTAAGATAAAATAAGGATCGTTGGTAACTTTTTTCACAAACCAGGCCATTAGCGTACCAAGGCTTGGCAAGCTAGTAATGCTCATAGAGGCTGTTTTATTGGGTGGATCAGCATTTTTATTATCTTTTAAAGTACCACTCACGTTCAATTTCTGCCCGTCAATTTCATCTTCTATGCTGGCAGTTATCGTATCGCTAGTACCAAAGTCGCACTTTAAATTAAAGTCAAAGCCGTCCATTATAAAATCGGCAGATACCTCTTTTAAATCGTTAGTCAAGGTCACTTCTACATCGGCCTTAATATCATCACCTCCAAGGCTCCATTGACCGTCCAGACCTCCTTGAAACTTATAGGTACTGTTCGAGGCGGCGCCCTTGGCGTAGCTGTAATCTATAAGGAGAATTGAAATAGACAGATCGTTAAGACTTGAGGGAATATAACGGGCAATAGTGGGGAAAAGTTTTGTTACCAGAGTGCCCAGCGGGACGGCATAACCTCCCTTTGAATTAGGGGAAATACCCAGGTTGATGCATGTCCCAGGGATATTAATATTTCCGCTAAAGTCCCAGCTATGATTATTGGTATTCATATCGGCACTTATGTCTAACACTAATTTGCCGAGAAAAATAAATGAAGCGTTTATATGGCCCTGTGCGCCACTGGAGTATGAAAAGCCCAGGGCCAACTCATCTATGGATATGATAGCGGGGTCACCACTTACTGGGTTCGTCACGAGAGTCAACGGCTTACCGTCAGCGGTTCCAAGCTCACCGTAGACACTGAAGCTTTTGTTTACAGGAACGGCTGAAAAATCAAAATTTTTCAAGGTAATATTATCAGCTATCTTCATTTCACTCAGGCCTAAGCTGGTGAAGAAAGTTCCTAGGTCAATTGTAGTCCCCGCCACCTGCCCGACGTTAACTGTAAGGCCTGGGAATGTCATGGACGCATCAAGAGAAAGTGTGCCTGTTTTCGGATGTTTGGGATTCTTTACAACCACTTCTCCGTTTACGGTTGCCATAAATATGCCACTACTATTAGGTGATGATGTCCACACAACATTTATCGAATCAAGGCTGAGATTAAAATCAATTTTATCATCATCAACCTTAAAAATTGTCCATTGATATCCAGGCGGCTTACCTTTCGGGTTAAAACCTAACTTAACCCTCAGCTGCACAATCTCTCCAATCTTTGTAGCTAGGACAAATCCAACGCTCTCAATGGCGATCATATCTATGTCCTTAATGGGAATGCTGCCACTGGGTATTAATGATGAAATTGATTGACCGCTGAACAAACCAGCCACATTACTCAGAGATGTTACGATAAGAGGCGTTTGAAATGTAACTGTAGCAGTAGCAAGCTCGGCATTTGGGTTGTCTGCAATTTTAAAAGCCGCAGCATAAACTTCACTGCCAAGAGACAATTTAGCTCCAGTATTGATCACAGCCTTTAACATTTTGTTAAGATCAATTTTTTGACTCACCATTAGATTATCCCCTGGATATCACTAGGTACAAGTATTTCCAATATAACTGGTAAATGGTCGCTTATAAAGGCCCTATAAAAAAGAGCCGCAGTATTAGAATCAAATGATGTTACTTTTCTTTTACCTCCGCCGATAATAAGACTCTTGAGATCACTCTTGTTTGTTGTGCCCGCCATCTTAAAAGCATTTTTCACCTCACCCGGTAACTGAGTATCTGTTAAATCATAAATTTTACTAACAAACTCAGTAGAATTTGTTTTAACCAAATCTCCAAATTGCGTCATTGTCGGTTCCCCTTTTTTATTCTGAAAAAACAATGACGGCACATCAACTACGGTTGAAACAATTGAATCGCTTTTTTTGGTAAATCTATAAAAAAGCACATCAAGTGGAACTAGCTTTACATAGTTATCATTCTCGAATCGAACAGAAGAATCCAAGAATAATGTTTTTGTTCTAAGAGTTCCTGCGATAAAAGAGTCACCCAATGACTTGGATAGTTGTTTGTTTATATCAGAACTATCATGGAAATTATAATCGCCAGCAACAATAACATTGGGGTATTTTTTGGGGTTAGCCACCTCTTCGAGTAGTGCCGTGCAGTTGGCTCCAAGAGCTGGGTTTCCATGGTTTTCAGGACAGTGATATACCAGAAAACAAAATTTTGCATCTGCAAAATCAATATCTATCCCGACTGGCCGTCGTACTGAATCAACAGCCAAACCATTCATTTTTTCTATCTTATCCACCCGAGGATCATCAGTATCATCCTTCCCTCTACCCCTTTTTTTAGTAGTTACTTCAGTTCCGCTAGTGAGAGGAAATGGAACATCGTGAGAATAATCCTCACCAATTATGGGTTTTATTTCTATGCTGTTAGATTCATCACGTGTAAAATCAAGTCCCTTCATGCGCAGTTTAAAAGCCGTCACTTTAACATTACCACTGGTTCTACAAATTATCCCATAACCTTCTTGACCATTAACTTTATTAAACTTCTCTAGCTCTTCACTGCCATCATTACTATTGCTACCAGAGACTGCACCTGCTGCGACAAAATATCCGTCCCAATCTGATGTTTTATCTTTAGCTTTGTTTAATACAGTTGCAATCTTGTTTATTATGCTAACCCCATTTTTTTTGAGTTCTTGAATCACCAAAACATCAACGTCTTTAGCCCTCATCAAGTTTTCAATAAACATTGCAACCACATTGCCTTGCAATTCTCCAACAATTTCTTTATATGCTCCCATTGTCCTAACGTTCCAAGCCATGACTGTAAGTTTATTTGGCATCCTAACTGCCCTCCTTTGCATAGCCACCAAACCAACTCAATGTCGGTTTGGAAATACTGCCTTTTGTCACGGTGGTATCTCCCATAAGCATAACGTTTGTTGTATCACCAGGAGGAAAAGAGATGCTAAGCAAGCTAAGGGCAATGCTCTGAAAAATCATGTAAAAGTAATCGGGATCATCTTTTTTACCCGAGCCTATGTATCTATTTAGGACTATATCTTTTGCACCAAATTTTAAAACACCCTCAAAATCAAAACTCAGGCTTATGCCACCAGGGCCAGAAAGTTTAAATTGAGGTGAAGCATTTGCTGAGCCTATTCCACCAGGAACCCAGGCAATAATAATTGAAGCAGAAATATCTGCACCAGATGCCAACGACCCTTGACCGCCAAGCACCACATCAAACTCCAAGCCATACCACCCTTCTCCACCCGAAGGACTTGAAAAAGAGATGCCTTTGGGTGTAGCCGTTTGAAGCAAGCGATAGCCCATCTCTGCTGGCGATGCATTATCAGGTTTGCTATTGCCATTTACACTGCCCACATTTCTAACCAGACCTTTAAGCTTCATTGGAAATTGCGCTACCAATGAACCTGTACGTACTATATTTAACGCTTGTCCTGGCTGTTGACCAGAACCAGCTGCCAGTGGTTCTGTCTGGTTTTTCTCAAAATTAAGTTTAGAGAAATCCATCTCATATATATTTGTTTTATTATGTTGTATGGTGACATCCATGCTAAGACCGTAATAGGGTAAGTACTCATAGGAAAGAAGATCAAAATCACTGTCATTAAGAAAATCAAAACTGCCACGAATGGCAAAACTTGCCTTATAGATATCAGTATCCTCTGAGTTGCCACATAGTTTAACCACATTCATTGTTACGTTTGATATTCTATTAACATTAAAAGCATTGCTTGACAGGTAGAAATCTGTGGTAATACCCGCTGCAGTTGAAAAACTATAGGAAGGCACATTATCAACGTGATGGTAAGTACCTATAAGAATCAGATTATTCGCCCCCTGTTTTCCATCAGGCCCAGTCTGAAGTACCTGATCACCGAAGAATGTGTTCATCATGAGCATGGACTTATTAGCAAAATGGGTCTCCAGTACTTTTTCAAACACCACCTCTAATGTCAGTACTGTAAATTCATGCTCATTCGCACTTTGTATATAAGGAGGTGGGTTTTTTACTTCACTTGCGAAGTTGGGGTTAACATAATGAATCAAACCAAAGAATGGGCTGTTAAGATCATAAGGACCGGTGCCCGATTCTGGCGGCTTAACATGGTTTATTTCATTGCCCAAATGATGGGCATATAAATCACCGCTAATATCAGACACCAGCGCCTGCACATCTACAGGTAATGTGGCTATATCACCAACCTTAATTTTTAAAGCCAGAAATCCATTCCAGTTTTTATCATTGATCAATGAGCAAAAACTCGCAAAGCTGGTAACACCATTGCCATTATCATAAAGCTCTTCGGCATTTTTAAGGTATTCAACCAACCAGTTTGAAAGAAAGTTTCCTTCAACATCACTTGTTGTATCGTTAAAGGCCGCATACTGTGTCCACAAATGAGGATTTTTTGCCATCTGTTTTATGGTTGTGTTGCCCGACTTAAATAAAAGTATATTGGTATAATTTCCTGGCGTGGTGCTTGTTGGCATTTTCAGGATTGGTGGGCTACCTTCCCCGCCAGAGGGTACTCCAAAAGACCAGTCACTCAACATGATGCTGGCTTTAAATCCATCCAGGTTGCCATTGACGCTGGTTGTCATGACAAAGAATTGTTGATTGGTAAGAAAAGCCTTTTGCAAAACATCGGGCAGTGGTGTTGTCGCATTGGTGCTAGAGAATTCAACCTCAACATTGCTGATTGTGGTTACAGCGGCTTTAGATATTTTAATTTCAGTCCACACGCCATTAACAAATGTCGCCTGATAACCTTGAGGAGTCAATGCATAAACCGTATCGGTGTTTGATGCTACATAAGGGAAATTCATTGCCTCTATCGCATTCTGACGGCAGGGATTAAGCACTTGAAATTCAAAAACCTCTAAATACTCAGGATAAAAACCAAAACCTCTAGAGCTGCCATAATTATGCGTATCCTGTACCACAGAATAGTAAGGAACAATGGGAAACATCTGACCATCACTTGGAGAAGGCGGTAGTTTTGAACGACTTAACTTGTGATAATTAAGATCACTACCAGATGTAGTTGCAAAAAATGGAGCCTTATCACCCTCTGAATAATAAATACGATCAGCAGGCTTTGCCTGCCCTTGAAATATCATTACCCTGGCTGTTGTGTATGGCAAATCTTTCGTATCTTTAGATAACTTCAATGCAATCGCTGGTGTAGAACCGCTAGAGCCTGTTTCAATACTCGCATAAACACCACTTGCCTGACCAGCATAAAATATAATTTTGTTGTCGTTACAAAACTCGATTGACTCTGTTCCAGATAACCCACAAAGTAAACGCCCAGTTGTTACACTGTCTCTGTTTATACGTATGGTATAAGAGCCCACAGGCATTAAAGAAGAATATCCATCCAGTGCACAATTAAAGGTAAATTTTAAAGAGCCTTTGATCTGTTCTCCATGTGCTGGTGGAGTATAGGTTGGTTCAAATGTAATAAAATCTCCATGAACTGTTCTAAACGATGTGTCGATAGAGGGCGCGTTTATACTGAAACCTATTTCAATATAACTCTCTGGTTCCTCAGTAGGACTTTTGGGGCATGGTTTAAGTGGGTTAATGTAGACAGTTGGATCAGGATGAACACTCTTATCAAAGTGTAAGCCTTTATCAGATGTAAGTATTGGGTATTTTAAAGTTGACGATGCAGGAGCTTTACTATCAATGTTCCCTTGTTGTCTGATCAGGCTATATTGAAAGCATGGACCGTTCTCTACGCTGCTCATGCTTATAGTCACGTTATTAACGTTGTAGAAAATACCTGTACCTATAGCATTATTATTTTCAGCCACCAAAACCAGTGGAATGTTAAACACTGCGAAATATTCATTTGATGAATTTCCATTTACATTATCTATTGTCAAAATTGAATTGCTGCTTGCACCAAAAGAAAGTATAGCTTGGTCGCTTTTACACTCTATCTGTAAGCAATTGTCTTCTGTGTTTGAATTTGAAATGATACGGAATTTATTTGTTGGTGTTGATTGACCTAGACTTATACCGTTATTCAGGCTCGAATGAGCTACAACAGGTAAAAGAGGAAAGGGTCCTTCATCTGATAATATAATGTGTCCATCCTCTCCAGGCAAACCGTTTCCAGGTTCAACTTTCAAATTCAGTTTGACGACTCCTGTTAGAGCATCTGTTGGTATCTCGGTGACAATAGAGTCAATCCATGCAATAAAACTACCCTCATTATTCTTAAGTGCTTTAATGCTGCTCAGAATTGTGCTGAAATCTGTTGGTGTAAAACTACTTGAAAAGAAAAAGACCTGGATTGTAGTGATTGTTTGACTCGATTTGGTATAGTTATCAATCAAACTAGATAAGCTTGTCGGGGGTGTTATGGCAGCATTCGGCACACAGTAGATAAGCACTTGAGGTGAATTTACATCTGGATACAATAAAAAAGGATTCGACCCTGGTTTAGTTGGAAAGGCAGCCAACTTCAGAGCACTCATTTTTGTTCCTTCTTGATTACAAAATAACCATAAGCAATTCCATGTTGTTTATGAAAAACAGAGAATTCCGCAGGTTTTTGTCCATTTTCAATCCCTGATTTTTGCCCCCTTTCCACGAACATCTCTTTAAGATACCTGATAACTATTTTTATTTACCCTTCACTGCCCCAATATTTTACATTGTTCGCAGTAGCAACTCCTTTTAGAGTGCCCTCTTTTTTATTGTTTGGCTTTTTAGTCATATTATTGGTTTTTTAGTGTGCTTTTTCACTTTGGTATTACGTTTTAATATACGTAATTATGAAAATAGGGATCATTAAGCTGTTATTAACAGTAAATGTTTTCGCACAAAAAAGCAAGTATTTATTGACATTGTCATTATAAGGACTTAGGTAATCGCGATTAATTCCTGGCTTTCCAACTTTATTAAACAGACAGACCATGATTAATAACGCCCGCATTGTCACGTGTCACTGTAGGCTTAACAGTATGGTATAACATGAATACAGTTTTCTCTGTTTTACATAAAAATGACACTCTTAACCTAGATATTTCATACAAGAATGGAATTTAGGGAAAAAATGACAAAATAGATTGGGCAAGTATCGCTTTATGCCCAGTTATTCATTGGTTTGAGGCGATTTTATTCAAGCTATGAAGTCAGTTATTTTATAAAATAATGCAGGTACAAAATGTTATTCCTGTTCTGGCATTTCTGAATGAATGATACCTTTAGCAGCAGTCATCCATTGCACACCACCCGATTCTATCATCCCAGAATTACCCATACTGTCTTCATGGCGCATTTTGTCCTCCAGCATATAGGTTACTGTTTTAAAACCTCGGTGTGGATGTGAGGGAAAACCAATCACACGAGTCTATTTGCAGTATAGTTTTCATATTATTTTCCAATTTGTTATTTACATTAGTATCTAATCAGCGTATTTGTATTAGTTACTAAGATTGAGACATCCTGAATAGTTAAATTAATTATTTGAATAACATGCATTATACAGTTGACAAAATAAAGGTAAACAAGGTAAATTAAAAACAACTGTTCAATAATTAAGAACAGTTAAGGTTGAAAACTTATGAATCAAATAGAAGACATGCAAACTTTTGTCCGTATTGTCGAAGCAGGTAGCATCACCAAAGCTGCCGAGCAGATGAATACCGTCAAGTCAGCCGTTTCACGGCGCTTATCAGAACTGGAAAAACGCCTAGGGGTGGCATTGTTAACCCGTACCACCAGATCTCAGTCATTAACAGACAGTGGCAAAAGTTATTACCTACAGAGCGTGAGGATCATCGATGATGTCGCTGAAGTCGAGTCATCAATATTAAATGAACATTGTGCCCTGGTTGGACGAATAAAAGTGGCTGTGCCCCTGTCCTTTGGACTGGCTCATTTAGCCCCTGCACTAAGAAAATTCAACGAAATTCAGCCTGGCATTCATTTTGATATAGATTTTAACGATAGAAAAGTTGACCTGATCGAAGAAGGCTTTGATCTTGCCATTCGAATTACCCAATTAGAAGACTCCAGCTTAATCGCCCGAAAAATCACATCCACACAAATGATCTTAGCAGCCAGCCCTGCCTATTTAAAAACTCACGGGCATCCCAAGAGCATCAAAGATTTACTCAATGTACAGAATAAACACGTAAAATTAAATTATAAAAACTCACCAGAAAACTGGAGTTTTTTTGATGGAAATAAAAAACTGGTTACGCTTAACTTACCTAGTGTTCTGGATGCTAATAATGGAGAATACCTGTGTCAGGCAGCTGTTGATGGCATGGGACTGATATATATTCCCGATTTTATCTGTTATAAATACATCAAATTAAAACAGCTAATACCTATCTTGACAAACCATATAAAGCTTGAAGAACTTGGCACTTATGCCATCTATCCACAAACCAGACATCTGTCCCGAAGAGTAAGAAACCTGATCGACTTTTTATCCGAATACTTTGGTGATGTGCCTTATTGGAGTACCGTTTAGAAGCCTCCATCCCCAAAGAACACTTTAAAGGTTGTTAAGGTTGACAAATTGTCATGCAAACCTTATAAATAACTTATGCATTGGAAATTATCACTACAATTTTCTAAAATCACAGGATTTGGGTCTTTTCTGCCTCGATTACTGGCTGGTGTGTTATTCATTTCGCAATTAAGTTACTTACCTCATCAACTCAGTCATATAAATGACAGCAGTAGTGACGTTGTCTGTTTAGAGTGTATTTCATCTCCTGATAAAATAAGTAACAATTCAGTAACTTCAACAATTGATAAAACTTTTGATTTCCCCCCCTTTCATATCAACCTAACAAGTGTTGTCACATCACATACTGAAGTTTATTATTCAAGCCGCGCCCCGCCCAATCTGTTAATTAACAAATAATTAAAAATATTTATAAATTGTTGGATAAAGAAACTCGCCTAACAATTTAAGTCACAAAAAATTAATTAGCAGGAATAAAAATGTATATTAAAACCACAATATTATTGTTGTTGCTGGTTTCATCTGCCAGTTTTGCAAATAATGAATTACAGGCAATAAGAGATGAAATAGCAAACATGAAAAAACACCATGAAACCAAAATAGCAAACCTGGAAATGCGCTTACAAACCGCTGAGCTCGCAATAAAACAGCAAAAAGAACAAAATAGTCAGGTAAACAGTAAAGAGTTTGCGACCAGTGAGCCAGCTATCAATTCAAACCCCAATGCTTTTAATCCAGCCATTAGTCTTATTTTTGATGGCCGTTATGTTGATTATACCAACAAACAAGACAATTTATCCTTTCCTGGTTTTGTGTTAGGAGCAGAAACTGGACCCGAAACCGAAGGATTTAACCTTGGCGAGACAGAACTGACATTATCAGCTAATATTGATGATAAATTTTATGCCCAGGCCACCATTGCTTTTGCCAATGATGCTGGTGAAACAGAAGTAGAAGTAGAAGAATTGTATGTTCAGACACTGGCCTTAAACAATGGATTGACATTGAAAGGTGGACGTTATTTTTCTGCCCTGGGTTATTTGAATGAACAACATGCCCATGCCTGGGATTTTGCCGATGCACCTCTGGTTTATCAAGCCATGCTTGGTGGACAATTGAAAAATGATGGGCTACAACTATCTGTGGTATTACCCACTGACTTTTATCTGCAAGCAGGTTTAGAATTAGGCAATGCGCAAAATTTTCCCAGCTCTGGAATACACAATGGCTTTGGTTCACAAACGGCTTTTTTAAGTACTGGTGGAGATATAGGATATAACCACTCTTGGCAACTCGGTCTTTCATATTGGCGTGCATCGGTCAAACAGCGTGCTGGCTTAGATGAAAACCCTGCCTTTAGTTATACTGGCAACAGCAATATTAAAGCGCTGGACTTTGTCTATAAATGGGCTCCCAATGGTAATAATAAACAGCAAAATATCAAATTCCAGTTTGAGTATTTCGATAGGAATGAAGATGGTGTATTAGGTGATATTGAAACATCAGAAGTCAATTATGATGGCAGTCAGACTGGTTGGTATGGTGAAATTGCCTGGTTATTTAAACCCACTTGGCGCACTGCTATACGCTACGATCGAATTGATGCCAACAATAAAAGTTTCAATCAACAGCGTTTAGAAGCAGCTGGCTTATTAAGTGATACAGAACAAACCCGTGCATCAATTATGTTTGAGTGGTTACCCAGTGAATTCAGTCGATTACGAGTTCAATACAATGACGAAATTGATGCTTTTAATGCTGCACAATGGTTTTTTCAATACACTTACTCCATGGGCAGCCATGGCGGTCACCAGTTTTAGGAGCTTATTATGAAAAAATTACAATTAATAATTATCACTATTCTGGCTCTTTATACGCAGCCAAGCGTAGCTAAACTCAACATATTTACCTGTGAGCCAGAATGGGCAGCTCTAGCTAATGAAATCGGTGGCAATAAAGTTAAAGCTTTTTCTGCCACTCATGGCAAACAGGACCCACACTATATCCAGGCTCGACCCAGTTTAATTGCCAAAATACGCAAAGCGGATTTACTGATTTGCACTGGGGCAGAATTAGAAATAGGCTGGTTACCCTTGTTATTAAGAAAATCTGCTAACAAAGATATTCAGCCAGGTGAAAAAGGCTATTTTATCACCACATCTTTTGTCAAGTTATTAGACAAAGGTGGAATCGCTGATCGTTCACGGGGTGATGTACATACCAGTGGCAATCCGCATATCCATGCCGACCCAAGACGATTGGCGCAAGTTGCTGAAAAATTATCAGTGGTAATGCAACAACTAGATCCCAATAATGCCGATTACTATCAACAAAACAGTCAGTTATTTTTAGACAAGTGGCATGAAGCTATCATTGTCTGGCAAACACAGGCCGAAGTATTAAAAGGCCGCAAAATTATTGCTCACCACAAAAGCTGGATCTATCTTGCCAACTGGCTAAATTTGGAAATAATCGCCTATTTAGAACCAAAACCCGGTGTCGCTCCAACCACCAGCCACTTATCAAGCTTATTGAAAACCAGTGAAAGCCAACAAGTGGATATGATTATCTATGCCGCTTATCAAAACCCCAAATCTGCCAAATGGCTGGAGAAGCGTTCCAAAATTGCTGCCATTGAACTGCCATTTACTATTGGCGGCAATAAACAGACTGATGATTTATTCAGTTTCTTTGATGATACCATTAAACGATTAGTCGGAGCTGTCAAATGAGTTTTGAGGGCATTGAATGGAGTATTTTGCTGCCTGCTTTTATTGCTGGTCTTCTGGTTTTGTCTACCCATGTGCCACTGGGTCAAGAGGTATTAAAACGTGGTATTATATTTATAGATTTAGCTATAGCCCAAATTGCAGGCCTGGGATTAATAGCTGCACATACTTTTGGTTATGAGTTATCCCCATGGGTTGTGCAGTTGATTGCCCTGGGTAGTGCCATGATGGGTGCGGTATTTCTGGGATGGCTAGAACGTCACTTTCATGATGCGCTGGAGGCTTTTATAGGCGTTATTTTTATCCTCTCTGCCACGGGTGCCTTATTATTACTGGCCAATAATCCACAGGCAGGAGAGCACCTGAAAGATATTTTAACAGGCCAAATCCTCTGGGTTGATAATCAACAGTTAATGTGGCTAGCCATTGTCAGCGCCATGGTACTGACCTTAAGGTATACATTAAGAAAGCATAAGAGCCATACACTGTTTTATTTAATTTTTGCCTTAGCTGTCACTGCATCTGTACAGTTGGTTGGTGTTTATCTGGTATTTTCCAGCCTGATTATTCCTGCATTGGCAACCCGTAGAATCTCCAGCAGCGCAAAACGAACCACGGTAGGTCTACTGCTTGGGTCTACTGGATATTTACTGGGTTTATTGTTGTCGGTTATTTGGGATTTGCCCAGTGGCTCAATCATTGTTTGGACATTGGCATTTATCGGTTTACTGGTTAATATAATTTATAGAAACCTACCTGCAAAATAACTAAAACAAGTTTGCTGATTGAGTAAGAAAAGAAAAAAAATGTTAATAAAAGCAGATTTCTACCACAAGTACTATGTAGAGCCTGAATGAGAAAGGACAACCTATTGCGAAAAAGCTGGCTTTCTCTCACTGTGATTCCCTTTATCGTTCAGGCACTATATAATGCCTAAATGAATTTTCCTGATACACAAAGCAACCAGCCTTCCGCCTCTATCCAAATGCGTAAAGTGATATTACGAATTGTTGGTTTGTTATTAATTATCTCAAGTTTAATAATGGTACCACCTATCTTTGTTGGCATGATTTATCAAGATGGAGACATCAAGCCATTTATACAGGGAGTCATCATTTTATCTATTATTGGCTCATTGTTATTGTTTATTTTCCGTAAAGCCAAATCTGATTTGAAAATTCGCACAGGTTTCATTGTTGTTGGCCTTTCCTGGTTTATCATCGGCGTCAGCAGTGCCATACCTTTCTATTGTGCACAGTCACTTGATTTATCTGTGGTTGATGCCGTTTTTGAGGCCATCTCCGCTTTGACCACAACAGGTGCAACCATCATCACCCATTTAGATGACCTACCCCATTCGATCTTGATTTATCGTCAATTGTTACAGTGGTTAGGCGGCATGGGTATCATCGTTTTGGCCATCGCCATTTTACCCATGTTGCGTATTGGTGGCATGCAGATGTTTAAAGCCGAAACTCCTGGTCCCATGAAAGACCAAAAACTAACCCCAAGAATCACCGAAACAGCCAAAACTTTGTGGTACTTATACCTGGGTATCACAGCCGTGTGTGCACTGGCCTATTATATGGCAGGGATGAATTTATTTGATGCCATTAGTCATGCCTTTGCGACCTTGGCTACTGGAGGCATGTCCACTCACGATGCCTCAATCGGCTACTTCAACAACTCATTGATTGAATTAATTAGTATCATATTTATGCTGATTGCAGGTATTAACTTTGCATCACACTTTATTGCCTGGCGTTCGGCTTCTATGAAAATCTATTTAAATGATTCCGAAGTTAAACTATATATCAGTATCATTATTGCTGCCTTTTTCCTGACATCGATTATTCTGGTTTTAAACGGCAGTTACCCAACTTTATATGAATCAATCAGACATTCAGCCTTTCAGGTGGTGGCGATGGCCAGCAACACGGGCTTCGCCACCGAAAATATCAGTAGCATGCCTTGGATGCTACCATTGTTTCTGATGTTATTGGGCACCATTGGTGCTTGTGCAGGTTCAACATCTGGGGGCATAAAATTAATCCGTTTAATCCTTTTGTATAAATTAAGTATTAGAGAACTTTATCGGTTAATTCACCCACATGGCAAATTTATTATCAAGTTGGATGGCAAAACCGTCAACTACCGTGTATTAGATTCTGTTTCTGCTTTCATATTGCAATTTATGTTTTTATTGGCGGTATTTACCCTTATATTAATGACACTGGGTGAAGACGTCACCACATCGGCAACAGCTTCTTTATCTGCTCTTGCCAACTTAGGCCCTGCTTTGGGCGATGCCAGCTCTAACTATGCCTGTTTAAATGATGGCAGTAAGTGGATATTATCATTGGTTATGATTTTCGGACGTTTAGAAATCTTTACTATTTTTATTCTTTTTATTCCTGCATATTGGGAAAGTTAGTTACCAAAGTTTCCGATATATTAATCCTTGTATATTGACTCTTATTGCTTTTCAAGAAATTTTTTAATCGCGACACTTGCAGCTAAAATATGATTTGATAACAAGTGTTGTGCCTCTTTACTTTTACCTTTTTCACAAAGATGCAATAATTCTCTGTGTTCCTGTTCTGCTTTATTAATGCCATCTGTGTATAACAGTTGTAATCTTATATAACGGTCTGAGCGTGTATTAAGTGTATCTATCAAATCTAATGTATGAGGCAATTCAGCCTGTTTATACAAACATTGATGATATTCATAATTGAACTCACTCCACTGATCAATATTTTTTTTATTGTCTAGTGCGTTTTCAAGTTTTGTCAAAATGACATCGCATTGAGTAAAACAATCCTTTGTCATTTTGGGAATGGCAAATGTTAAAATATGTGGTTCTAAAATTGCACGTAATTGAAACAATTCATCAATTTCTTCCAGAGAAATCTCTGTCACAATCGCACCTTTATGCGCCTCAACTCTCACCAAACCCTGTGCTTCTAGTTGCAACAAGGCTTCTCTTATAGGAATCCGACTGACCTGATACTTATCTGCCAAATTACTCTGACGTAATGGCTCCCCACTTTTTAGAGTTCCTGACAATATATCTTCTTTAATTAATTCTAAGACGTGTTCGGTTCTGGTTTTGTAATGTATCTTCGTCAAAATATTTTAGTTAGTTATAAACTGACCATCTATCATACGACATATCTTTAAAGGATTGTTATTTTTTAGCGCACATGGCAATATTTTTTGTGGTACATCCTGAAAACAAATTTGCCGGGTAAATCGATAAATAGCTTCGCTTCCCACTGATGTTGTACGAGAATCAGTAGTCGCTGGATAAATCCCACCATGTACCATTGATCGACAAACTTCAACGCCTGTTGGATAGCCATTAAACAATACTCGTCCTGCACGCTGACTGAGTTTATTGGTTAATTGCTGGACATAATGAAGGTCTTCCAACATGGTGTGAATTGTCACTGTTAACTGGCCATTAAGAGCAGTTGCGACTTGCATCATTTCCAATCGATTTGAACAGATGACAATTAAACTAACTGGACCAAACAATTCTTCTTGTAATTGTGCGTTTTTAACAAAATCTTGTGCTGCTACTGTATATATTTTATTATTTGTCCCTGCAAATGATGTGTTCTTTACACTCTCGGTTAATAATTTCACCCCATTTTGTTTGTTTAAAAATTTTACTTCGTCATTCAAATGTGTTTGTATATTTATTGATAGCATGGTACCTGATGGCATCTTTTTTAGTTTATGCAACAAATGTTTCAACAGTTGTTCTGACTGTTTTGATTGCTGTATTACCAATAATCCTGGATTGGTGCAAAATTGACCCACACCCAGCGTTAATGATGCAATATAATCTGTAGCGAATTTATCGGCATTTGTACCGATTCCATCAGGCAATGCAAAAATAGGGTTAATACTACCAAATTCCCCATAAAACGGTATGGGTTCAACTCGTGATTTGGCTAAATCATATAATGCTCTTCCAGCTTTAAGCGAGCCTGTAAAGCCAACCGCCTTAATATCAGGATGTTTAACCAAACTTTCACCAATTAAATGACGGCTTCCCTGAATTAATGCAAACGCCCCACTTGGAAGAGTCGTTTTTTTAAGCGCTTTAATTATTGCTGAGGCCACTAATTCTGATGTTCCTGGGTGGGCGGGATGGCCTTTAACAATAACGGGACAACCTGCTGCTAATGCAGAAACGGTATCTCCACCTGCAACTGAAAAAGCCAACGGAAAATTACTTGCCCCAAAAACAACCACCGGCCCAAGAGCGCTATGCATTGAGCGAGTATCGGGCTTGGCCACAGGTTTTCTGCTTGAATCTGCTGTATCTATGATGGCATTTACCCATGAGCCCTCATTCAATATTTCGGCAAATAATTTTAATTGATCACAGGTTCTTGCTCTTTCATTTTCTAGCCGTGCTCTTGGCAAAGCTGTTTCCAAGCCTGCTCTAAGTAATAATTCATCACCTAAATTAAAAATTTCTTCGGCAATTAACACTAAAAACTGTGCCCTTTGTACTGCACTGGTCTGGCTAAAATCGATAAACGCTTCTGCAGCCAAACTTGCAGCTAGTTGCGCATGTTTATCTGTACCTTCGGAAAATTCTGTCTCTAAAAACTCTCCAGTTTTTGGATTAACAGCGCTAAATTTTTGCCCACAAGACAATGATTCTGTACCAATATAATAACAACCTGACAATGGCATAATAACTCCTGATATTGTATCTTAATGTGATTGAGAGTCATGCAAAACTCTCTGTTAATTTTATACGGTAAAACCGAATGCAAAGGGATCATCATCATCGATGGTTATCACATTCTGACCATAAATTTTTGCCCAACCTTGGATGCTTGGGATGATTGCAGGATAATCTCCTACTTTTGTCTGTTCTTCAGCGCAACCAATAAATTGACTGCCGATTATGCTTTCATGGATAAATTGTTCGCCCGTTTTTAACCAGCCCTTCGCGTGCCATTGGGCCATGCGTGCACTTGTTCCTGTTCCACAAGGAGAACGATCAATTGCTTTTTCACCATAAAACACCGCGTTTGCACTGGTAGATTGGGGCTTTTTTGCAACACCAGTCCACAACACATGACTCACACCTTTAACCGTTGGATCAAGCGGATGAACTGGCTTAACAAGTTGATTAGCCAACTCTCGAATAATGGGTGAGTAATGTAATATTTCTGATGTACTGAATTTATCTAAACCTGGAAAATTTTTTTGTGGGTCAATAATCGCATAATAGTTCCCCCCATAAGCCAGATCAAAGGTGATTTTACCCAAACCAGTACAATCGATTTCAATGTTTTGATAGGCCAGGTAACTGGGCACATTATAAAATTTTACACTCGTTACTTTTTTATCTTTTACTTCATAGTTAATTTTCAATTTCCCTGCAGGTACATCTAGGCTTAATTGCCCTGAAACTTTTGGGATAATTAAGCCATGTTCAATGGCAATGGTAACAATACCTATGGTTCCATGCCCACACATGGGCAGGCAGCCACTGGTTTCTATAAAGAGTATTGATGCATCTGTATCAATACTACAAGGCGGATAAATAAAACCTCCAGACATCATGTCATGTCCACGCGGCTCAAACATTAAGCCTTTTCTTATCCAGTCATGATTCTTGATGAAATCTTGGCGTTTTTCACTCATGTTGTTGCCATGTAGAACTGGCACAGGGTTTGTGATTACTCTCACAGGATTACCGCAAGTGTGTGCGTCTATGCAGGTAAATGTGCCCTTATTCATCTTCAACACCCTTATAGTTGAGGGCGATTTGCAAGCGCTTGTTCAACCAGGTTCACAACATTTTCACGTTCTTTACCCTTGAGTATCATTCTGGGGGCTCTAATTCTTTCATGACCTCTGCCCACCAATTGTTCTGCTAATTTAATGCATTGAACCAAGGTAGGAATAGTATCGAGATGTAATAATGGTGTAATCCAGCGGTATATTTCCAAGGCTTTATTTATATGACCACTTTTAATTAAATTAAAAATGGCAACTGATTCTTTCGGAAAAACATTGGTTAAACCACTTATCCAGCCATGTGCACCTAACAATAAGCTCTCAAAGGCAATGTTATCAACCCCGCAAAATATCCTAAATCGATCTTGCCCAAACTCATTAATTATATCTGTGATTCTAAAAGTTGATGTGCTTGATTCTTTAATGGCAACAATATTCTCTTCGGTTGCCAATGTTTTCATCATTTCAACTGTAATATCAACTCCATATGAAATGGGGTTATTGTAAATCATCACTGGTAAGCCAGTATTTCTGACAACCTGTTGAAAGTGATTGATATTTTCTCTTTGGTTGGATTTATATATCAGTCCAGGAAGTACCATTAAACCATCCACCCCTATTTTTTCAGAATCTCTGGCATAATTCACCGCTAATGCCGTTGTATTTTCAGCTACTCCTGTTAATAAAGGCACGCGTCCATCTATGACCTCTTTACTTGCTGCCAGCACATTACGTTTTTCTTGTGCACTTAAAGAATAGTTTTCTCCCACCGTTCCTAAGGCAATAATGCCATCAACTCCATCTTTTATAAGCGCATCAAGCATGTTTTGAGTTGCAGGGATATTGATGGAATAATCTTCATTGTATTGTGTTGTAACCGCAGGAAATACGCCTGCCCAATTAATGTTTTTCATAATGACTCAAAATCTATTGTAATAAATGTGATGGGAATTATAATACCAATTGTATATTGTATACAATATACAATTAACTAATTATCTAAATTATAGTGAATAAAATGAAAAAACATGAAATTGTTATCGTTGGTAGCGGTATTATCGGCATTTGTTGTGCATTAAAATTGCAGCTACAAGGGCATCAAGTCTTATTGATAGATAAAAATGACCCTGCTTCAGGTTGTAGTATGGGAAATGCAGGGCATTTTGCTACAGAACAGATTTTCCCAATGGCAAGTGCATCGATAATTAAACAACTGCCTTCTTTATTGATTAAACCCAATAGCCCTTTAAGTATAAAGCCCAGCTATTTACCCAAAATCATACCCTGGATGATGAGGTTTTTAATGGCTGCGCGTAGAGAACAATTTACCAAAGGGACACATGCACTAAAAAGTTTGAATGATAAAGCCATGCAAGCCTATGAGGACTTAATAAAAGCATCAGCATCTGAACACCTGATTAAAAAGGCTGGTTATTTATTGGTTTTTGAGGGGAAAAAAGCACAACAATAAGCACTAAACGAATCAAAAAAACTGATTCCATTTGCGATAAAACACCGTATCATTAATAAATTACAGCTAGAAGAACTCGAACCAGAGATTAAAAATTGTCAAGCAGCCCTCTATTTTCCTGATATACAATACAGTATCGATCCACATAAATTCGCACTAAGACTGTTCTCATGTTTTATTTCAATGGGTGGTCAATTTATACGTGATGAAGTAACAACTATCGAATCACTCAGTCATCACTCTATAAAGATAAAAACCAGCAATCAAAATATAAAGGCTAAAAAATTGATCATCAGCGCTGGTATATTTAGTAAAGAGTTAGTTAAAAATCTGGGTATTAATGTGCCACTGGAGACCGAAAGAGGCTATCATTTGATGTTGCCACAACAACAGTTATTAAATCGCCCCGTGGCCTTTGCACAGAGAAGATTCATCATAACTCCCATGCAAACTGGCACGCGTCTAGCAGGTACAGTTGAATTTGCTGGTACAAAAACAAAACCCAATTGGAAAAGAGCTGAAAACTTATTTCACCATGCTAAACAAGTCTTAAATTCACCAATAGAATCTGCAAGTGATCAAAAATGGATGGGATTCAGACCAACATTGCCTGACTCCTTACCCATCATAGATCATTGCTGTGTTAACCCCAATATTTTATTTGCCTTTGGCCACCAACATTTAGGCTTAACGCAAGCAGGCATAACAGCAGACATCATATCAGACTTAGTTCATCATAAAAAAACAGACATTGATATCTCACCATTCAGCGTCAATCGATTTTAGATAAATGATATAGTGCCTGACCGAAAAAGAATAATCTACTGCAAAAAAGCACTATATAGTGCCTGACCGAGAAAGAAGTAATCTACTGCGAAAAAGCTGGATTTGACCAAAACTTTCCATCATTCTCGTCAAATAGCCAGCTATTCTCCTCAAATAATGAAATATTTTGCTTCAAACCAGTCTTTTCCTCGCTACGATTCCTTTCTCGATCGGACACTATATAGGCGAACCAGGTGGTACCGTAATTTTCATAAAATCATCTTGCTTTTTAGGATCATTCAGAAACCTGTGAATATATTTAATGGCCTGTTGTGCTGTGAGCATGGTTATTTTGTCTTTCCTTTTCACCTTTGCTAATGATTGTGCCATTTGATTTAATTGATCCATACAAATTACACGTACCTGAACAGACGCTTTTGGGTTAACAGCTAATTGCATGATATGATGTAAGACCACCCAATTAATACTGCGTTGCACTTCTGCCAGATAATTGGCTTTCCAGCTTTTATGCCAGGTATTATTGATTAGTGTTTCAAGCACTTCTATTAAGCCAATTTGAGAAGCTGATGTAGCCCTCGATTTTTGTTCAATTAAACGATTGGCACGCTGTGGATTTAACAATGCAGATAAACTTATATAAGCAGCATTTTCAACGGCACCCAGGGCATCAAAATTAACCCCCGTTCGGTGTGCAAAGTGTTCTCTGTGACGGTAACTACCCTCAGGTGGAGGCAACATCAGTCGTAATATATTTTCAGGAACCGCCAATTGATCCGCATGTAATGTTTTCATTAATGCCTCAAGTGCCTGTATTTGTTTTTCTGCCTCTATAGTCTTATTATTTACATCGCTTTCCCCTCTATAAGCATAACGGTAATCAACCCCCGCTATTAATTTGCTGGCGGCTTCAAGCTGATAACGGTGAAATAAATAAAGAGGGGTAAATAATTGTTCTAGATTAAAAAGTGTCTCATTCATTTTAATTGTATTAAGCCCAAATTGTGCCAATGCTTTTTGTCTGATCTTTAAAACCTGATTTAATCCTGTAATTGCATCTTGCCCATTATCCCACAAATGAGCCGTTGGATGGCTGCTACCTGGGGTGCGTGCATCTGCATCTCCTATAAACACCAGTCCTTTCTGAGCCGACTCAAGCAAAATATTGTTCAATTTAGCTTCCTGGTCTTGTGCAAACTCAGCATAAATATAGGACAGAGACACTTTATCCCAGTCACCCAAGCCGATCGAATAGGCCTCAGCAATATCAATATCCCCCTGTGAATTTATTTTAACCATTGGGTGCGGATAATCCATCACCGAAACTCGACCTTGAGAACTGCCATTGAAATTATGTATCAGTCCCAAAGTATGACCGACTTCATGTGCTGCTAACTGGCGCAATCGTGCTAAAGCCATTTTTTTCATTTGACTACTAGTCTCATTACCAATTTTATAAGGTGAGAGCAGAGCCTGAGCAATCAACATGTCCTGACGTACCCGCAACGAACCCAACGATACCTGGCCTTTGAGAATTTCGCCTGTGCGAGGATCAATGATGCTGCCCCCATAGGACCAACCTCGTGTGGACCTGTGTACCCACTGAATAATATTATAACGAACATCCAGTGGATCAACGCCTTCGGGTAACATCTTAACCTGAAAAGCCTTGCTAAATCCCGCAGACTCAAATCCTTCCGCCCACCATCTGGCACCATCTAAGAGTGCAGATCTTACCGGCTCTGGGGTACCAGAATCGAGATAATAAATGATTGGTTCAATGGGATCACTTATGGCTAACTCAGGATTTTTCTTGATTAAACGGTGACGTGTAATCATCTTTTGCGTCAAAGGTTCTCCCAATGGTGCTGCATAATTTTCAAAACTACTAAATATTGCCCCTGAGCGTGCATCATATTGACGAATTTTATAGGGCACATCTGGTAATTTAACAAAAGAATGGTGTGTTCTTACCGTTAATATTTTCGGAGTTGGAACGACTGAACGAATAAAGTTTCCCGGTTTTATACCCAGTAATGTTATGATCGCTTCAAATTCAGTGTTTTCTGGGAAGTTTTTGGTGTTGTCCATATAAATAACCGAACGACTCGTATCTAGCTGATAAGTGCCTTGTTTCAACTGTTCTAACTTGCTTGCAATCTCATGAGAATCAGATAATAATAATGATGTGGCATCAACAATAACAACTAATCCTGTCTCAGCTAATACTTCTGTCCCCCATAATGCCGACATAGCAAACGAATCAGCCACCGCTTTTTTCTCATATGGGTTAGCGCTTATTGCACGGTAATTTGAATTTGGCTGAATCAATAAAACTTTATTGCCATGCCTGACAAATTTAACCAGACGCTGCTTGCCTATTTGTCCACGATCCAAGCCAATGTCATTTGAACCCACACCAGATTGTAAATAATTCACGTACAAAAATTCTTGATTGAAGTGATTAATTTGTAATAATATTCTGGCACTTTTGGGATCCCAATAGAAATCAAAAAAGCCTTTATACTTTTCCATTGCTTTCGTATATTCATCAATGCTTTTGATTTCTACAATGTTATTGACAGCTGAATTGGTATCTTTGCTCGGTTCTGCAATAGCGCAATTCATAATCAATAAAAAGATTATTAAAATTATATTCATGGTATTTCTCAGTTTATCTAGAGGTATATTATAACGATGGTCAGATGGAGTGTAGTTGTATACAATATACCATATTAATATAATTTATTTAAATATAGGCAACTAAAAATGACAATTGGTATCGGTGGCAGCACTGCTAAAAAACAACTAAAACGACTCAAACCCGTAAATGACAACATAAAAACAGTTGCCCTTATAGAATTTAAAGACAGGATTAAGCAGGCACAAACCCTCATGAAACAGCAGGCAATCGATGCCATCTATCTCAATGCAGGTTCTAACCTTTATTACTTTACCGGTACAAAATGGCATCCCAGTGAACGCATGGTTGGTGCCATTCTTCCCAGCATTGGCGATATAGAATACATGGCTCCTCATTTTGAAATTGACACCTTAAAAGAATACACCCAGGTTGAAGGTAAAATTCACCCGTGGCATGAGCATGAAAACCCCTATCAGTTATTTGGTCAAATAATAAAACGCATGGGCATAGAAAATGGGATGATTGCTTTAGATGAAGCCACTGCTTTTTTTATCACTGACGGTATACAGCAATGCAATCCTCACCTCAACTATAAAAACGCAAAATCTATTACTGCTTATTGCCGTATGCACAAATCTAAAAATGAAATAGCTTTAATGCAAAGGGTAAAAAGCATCACAATGACCGTGCAAAAAAGTGTAGCCAGAATTTTATACAGGGGCATCTCAACCACAGAAGTGACTGATTTTATTAATAAAGCCCACATTAAGCTTGGTGCTCAAAGTGGTTCATATTTTTGTATTGTCTTATTTGGCACTGACAGTGCCTATCCTCACGGTGTAAAAAATCCACAACAATTAGCCGAAAATGACATGGTCTTAATTGATACGGGCTGTCAGATTGATGGCTATATTTCAGACATCACCCGCTCCTATGTATTTGGTGAACCAAATGAAAGACATAGACAGGTCTGGGACACAGAAAAAGCCAGCCAGGCAGCTGCATTTGCGGCAGCACAGCTGGGAAACACCTGTGCGAATGTTGATCAGGCTGCCCGCAGCTATCTAACAAAACAGGGATTCGGCCCCGAATATAATACCCCTGGCTTACCACACAGAACAGGCCATGGCATAGGACTAGATATACACGAGTGGCCTTATCTGGTTGCTGGTGATGATACTCAATTAAATGTTGGTATGTGTTTTAGTAACGAACCCATGCTCTGTGTTCCTGGGGAATTTGGTGTACGTCTGGAAGATCATTTTTACATGACCGAAAATGGTCCCAAATGGTTCACCCAGCCAGCCTATTCTATTGATGACCCTTTTGGCTATGAATTCGCAGGTACTGGCATCCAATGATATTCGCTTGTCTTAAAAAATCACTTCAGAATATTGGCAAATGTTGCCGTTCTTTTTATTGTTGAGAAACCTTAATAAAATATGATGTAAGCTGTTGATTACTAATATTTCTATTTAAAGTCACGATGAATTACGTGAAATACAGGAATCAATATTAATACAACCAGAGTTGAGAATACAGTTCCAAAGCTTAGAGTAATGGCGAAAGGCACTAAAAACAAAGCTTGTTGTGACGTTTCGAATAACATCGGTAACACGCCTGCAGTTGTTGTTACCGATGTTAATACTATTGGTCGAAAACGGCTTTTTGATCCATTAATCAAAGCATCCTTACAACTCATCCCCTGACTGATAAATTGATTCATTCTTGAGGTTAATACCAGTGATCCATTCACCACCATTCCTGCTAGAGCAACCATGGAAAATAGACTATTTGCAGTCAAACTATAACCCATAATTACATGCCCTGCAACCGCTGCTGCAATACAATATGGAATAGTCAAAATGACAATTAAACCCTGTATATAGCTACGAAATAGTGATGCCATTAATGCAAATATCAATATACTGGCCAAAATAAGACCCGTTACAATCATACTAAATGTAGTCTGACCACTTCGGGCATTGAGGCTTCCCTTTAATCCTGCCTTTAAGCCAGGGTATTTTGCCATCAGACTTGGAAGAATATCCTCTACCAAAGTACGTTTAGCTAAACTGGCATTGCCACTAACGCTATCTATCACTCCCCCGACACTTATATTTCTATGACCATTTTCGCGTTTAATTGTAGCAAACGTTCTGGAATTTTCAACCTGAGCTGCTTGTGACAGAGGTAACTCGACTCCTAAAGAAGTACGTAACATAAAATTATCAAGATCATTCAGTGATTTTCTTTCCTCTGGTGGTAAGCGTACCCAAACTTTAGTCTGGGTACTATCACGCAACATACGCACAGCTTCAACACCAAAAAATGCAGCCCTTAACTGTCGGCCTAATTCATATTCGCTCAACCCCAATAGTTTTGCTTCAGTGCTCAGGGTATACTTCAGTTGTTTTTTTCCTTGTAATAAACCATCAGTAATATCAACCAGACCATCAATGGTTTTCATTATTTCTGCCAGTTCTCGGGCAGCCGTTTCCAATACTATATTTGAGGCATGTCTCATATCGACAAAAACCCCTGTCACACCGCCAAAAACCTGTAAAAAATCAAATGTGAGAGATCGTGCCTGGGTTACATCACCAACTTTTTCCCGCCATAAGACTACAAATTCATTTTGACTAAAATTTCGTTGTTTTTCACTAACAAGATCGAAACTGATCTTAGAGTTACCAGGGGCTGATATTCCCGCAGAAACTGAACGGCTTTGTAGATCAGAATCTGAACCTAACTCATAAATAGCCTCTAATCCAGCGGCTTCAATGTATTGGGCCAGTACAATTGTCTCTTTTATTGAGGCATCCGCAGGCATGGTCACATTTGCACTCACCTGATCTGTAGGAATCTGTGGATACCAGCTATACTCAATACGATGCGACAAAAACCAGGCAACTATAAGTAACAGACTACCAGTAAATAATATGACTACGGTATAGCGGTGCTTAATACTCCATTGCAATATTTTAGGATACTTAATATCCCGTAAGTAATCAAAACCTGATGCAATATGCACCTGCAATGATGAAACTCTGTGAAGAAACTGAAGAAAAGCAGGTAATTGAAACTTACTG
This sequence comes from Alcanivoracaceae bacterium, assembly GCA_016763695.1. GTDB lineage: Bacteria > Pseudomonadota > Gammaproteobacteria > Xanthomonadales > Marinicellaceae > NORP309. Next base: position 10,583 of record JAESTH010000196.1, on the reverse strand, counting down.
ACGCTTGTTGTTAATCTCTCTCTATTTAAGTGTGAAGGCAAAACAAGCAAAGCTTCTAACAGTGAAACACTAAATACCACCACCGCAACTATTGGTAAAGACCTTAAATATTGCCCCATATCACCAGATAACATAAGCAAAGGAATAAAGGCAATAATATTTGTACCAACAGCAAACAGCACAGGCAAAATCATATCATTAGCACCCTGAATAACTGCGGCAACAACAGGTAAACCCTGTTGCCTTTTCTCATAAATACTTTCTCCCACTATTATTGCATCATCTACCACAATACCCAAAGTCATAATAAAGGCAAACATGGAGACCATATTGATTGAAACATCAAGATAGTATAAAAAGGTAAAAGAACTGATAAATACCACAGGTATAGACAATGCCACCCAAAAAGCAAGTCTGGGATTAAGAAAAACACCCAAAACCAGCATCACTAATAATAATCCATAAATTCCGTTCTTGATTAACATGCTCATGCGGTCTTTAAATTTATTAATACGCTTATATGGGAAATCTAACCTTACTGATTCTGGTAGAATTGTATTTAATTCCTCCACATACGAATGCACTTGATCTGCCAATTCTAATGTTCGGGAATTTTTAGATTGATAGACATAAATAATCATCCCTGCAGCCCCATTGTAACTAAAAAATGAAGTACTTTGTCTAAAACCATCATTAATATTTGCAACATCACCCAATGTAATTTGGGCGCCTTGCTTGTCAGTTTTCAATGGGATGTTAGCAAACTCAAGACCATATTCTCTACGCCCCTCAACACGTAAAACATATTGGCTATCTGCTGTTTTAATTTCGCCACTGGGAACATCATTAGCAGCCTTATTAATCGTTTGAGCAATATCTGGCAAGGTCAATTTCATAGTTGTTAATACAGCCTGTGGAATCTCAATACTTATCTCTGACTGCTTCTGCACTCTGGGTAATACCTGAATAACTCCTGCTATAGCCAAAAGATCACTCTTGACTCGATTAAACAGTTGATACATTACCTTTTCAGAAACCTCTCCTGAAATACCAATAGTTGTTAACCATCTGGCATCATCATCCAAGCGCACACTGGGTCGCTCGGCATCAGTAGGAAAAGAAGTAATACTATCAACCGCATTTCTGACTTTTTGCATGACCATGTCAAGATTTTCATTTTCTACTATGTCGGCATAGATCAATGCCTTACCTTCTTCAGCACTGGAAATTATACGACTTAATCCCTCTATAGAATTAATACTGGCTTCAATTGCAAGCACAATATTTTCTTCAACTTCTTCTGGACTTGCTCCAGGGTATGACATCTCAATCACAACAGTTGCAAAAGTATAGTTAGGTTGTATTTCTTGCCTAATTTTTTGCATATAGAAAATACCACTAATAAACATCATTAATATCAGTAAGTTCGCTGCCACATGATTTTGTGCCATCCAACTAACAGGATTATATTTTGAATAAGTCTGTTTCATCATAATTTAATCCTTAAAGAAACTCTGATATATAAACTATCGGCTTTTTTTGCTCAATCACTATATGAGTGTTAACCTTTGTCCCAGGCACAATGCCTGCAATACGACTAATGACCAAACGATCATGCTGTTGTAAATCATCTTGAATAATAATACTTTCTGGCATTTTCCGAAGAATTTTTATGTCTCTAAGCTGAAGTTTTTCAGCAATATCAACAACATAAATCTGATTATTATCCAGCAATGCCTTTCTGGGAATTTTCAATACATTATGGATAACATTAGCTTGTATTACTGCATCAATATGGCTGCCTATTATTAATGGTAAGCCAGTATTAACAGATGTGAGACTCTCCACCTTTACAATTATGCCTGCCATCTTAGTAGATGCTGTGAGTTTGGCTTTAATACTAATTACTTCTCCTTTAAAATGATCTCCATTAGTTTGAAATGTAACCTTTGACCCACTGCTTCGTAATGATTGTGCCTTCAACCTGGCCAGATATTTTTGTTGTACTTTAAGCTCAAGCCAAAACTCATCACCACGAGCTAGTTGAGCCATTACAGATCCCACTACAACAATCTCTCCAATTGTTGCTGCCGTTTCCAAAACCAATACATCATATGGCAGGGTAAGCGCAGTGCGTTCAAGTGCCATTTTTGCCTCTTCATATTCAATCTGGGCAATAGTCTGTGCAGCTTTTACTTGGTTTAATTGTGGCTTTCTTAGCACCAGCGAACGACGAGTCTCATCAACGGAAATATTTGAAGCAATTTTTGCGAATTCTTTTTTAGCAATTTGTTGTTGAGCCTTTTCCAATACCACCGAAGCCATTACATTAGAGAGCTTTGCCTGTGCTTTTTTTACTGCAAGTATATGATCTGATGTGTCGATTTGAATGATAATATCACCAGCAGCAATTCTACCTCCTGGTATAAAGTTATGATGTGTATTGACAATTTTACCAGTTACCTGTGTCGATAAAGCAATTTCTTGATGTGCTGCCACGATCATACCTGATGCTTCTATTGTTACATTAAAGGAGTCCTTTAGCAGCTCTATTATCTCAACTGTGGGTACTACATATGTTACTATTTTCCGCTTTCTTTCAATAGGAGAGAGCATCAGCAGGTAAAAAATGACAATAAACGTGCCCATTAACATTAAAGGAATGAGTAACCTTACTTTTGACTTTTTGCTCATTATCATAATAATATTTTGCATACTTGCTTTCATTATATTCAACTAATTAAAAAATATAGGTAAACTATAACAGAGGCAATAGCAGAAATTTATGTCACAAAGAAGCTAAAATTGTATCAAAACATCTCATAACACTCGATTGATACAGATTGATACAAATTAATAAGCACAAGGCTGTAGAAATGTTATATATTAAAGAAAAATCATAAAAGATAGTTTAAGACTAATGGCAAACAATCAAGCTCATATCCTTATAGTAGACGATGAAAAAGACATAAGAGAACCACTCGCAATCTATATCAGTAAACATGGGTTTCGCACCAGTACAGCGTATGATGGCAAAGAGATGGATAAAGTATTAGCCACGGCAAATATTGAGTTAATTATCTTAGATATTATGATGCCAGGAGAAGATGGCTTTAGCATCTGTAAACGAATTCAGGAGAAATACCACATACCTATTATTCTATTGACTGCACTGAGTGAAGATACAGATAGAATTGTGGGTCTAGAACTAGGTGCCGATGATTATGTGACCAAACCTTTCAACCCAAGGGAGTTATTGGCACGGATTAAATCTGTCATCCGCCGCAGCCAGATGTTACCCCCTATAAAGCATCAAAAAAAAGGATTGGTAAAGTTTGGAACATGGCGTATGGATTTATCGCAAAAAGAAATACTAAATCCTGACAATGTTGCAATACGACTGAGTTCAGGTGAACATATGTTACTGATTTCATTAATTGAGTATGCTGGTATAACTCTCAATCGAGATCAATTACTGGATCTGACAAAAGGCAGGGAAGCTCAACTTTTTGATCGCAGTATTGACAACCAGATAAGTCGCTTGAGACAAAAGCTGGAGATAGACCCCAAAAACCCCAGAATAATACAGACAAAATGGGGTGGAGGCTATGTATTTTGTGCTGATCTAGAGTGGCTTTCATGAAACTTTTTTCTTGGTTCACTCCCAATACAATGACAGGACAAATGATAGTTGTTCTTTCTTTATCTCTGACATTGTTGCTAACCGTATTTGGCATCCAGGAAATTTTGAAACAGCAAACCGTTATTGAAACAGCAGAAAGCAACGAAAACCTTGATAGAATCAGGTCATTGTTACCTGTTGTTGAAACACTTGGAACAAACCAAATTGCCGAAGTTTTAACTCTGATTTCTACCTGTCACAAAGGACATACACTCACACAAGAAGCCTATAATGGTCTTCACAAAACCTCAAGTGAAACAGTTCATTTAGGAAACAGTCTTAGTAAACAATTAAACCTGAATAATGAGCATGTTATTGTTAACCACGTCAGCCTCTCGCAAAGTGACTTCTCTTATAATAAATGTAAAAAATCAGATATGCACTTCCCATTTGTGGGGTTGGTAATAAGTATTAAACTTCCTTCTGGTCAATGGTTAAATTCTGAAATTCACCCACATGAATGGCACACACAGTACATACTTTCCTGGATTATCTGGTCTGCAATAGCATTCTTTTTCATTGGTGGGATTGCTATCTTCTTTATTAGCCACCTTAACAAACCCCTAGAAAATCTAAATAATGCGACAACTAAATTTGCCCAAGGCTTAATAATTTCCAAAGTCAAAGAAATAGGCCCACCTGATATAAGAAGAATAATCAGGTCATTCAATGCTATGCAACAACAAGTCACTGCTGAAATCGACAAACGTACTAAGACCATAGCTTCTATTAGTCATGACATTCGTACTCCCTTAACAGCACTTCGAATTAAAGCCGAACTCATTGATGATAGCCAATGCAGAGAAAGCCTGATTTCTAGCATAGAAAAAATGGAAAAAATAACGGCTTCGGCACTAGAGTTTCTTAAAGGAGAAAATAGAACAGAAGCAATGAGAGTCGTTGATCTGAGCGCATTACTTGAAAGTGAATGTTTGGATTTTTTAGAACAGGGACATCAAGTCTCTTATATAGGTGAACACAATATTCTGCAACAGTGTAGACCTGATGCACTGGCAAGAGCCGTACGAAACCTTACAGAAAATGCTGTTAAATACGCAGGTGGTGCTGTTGTGAATTTATCTACAGACACTCACTTTGTGGCCATAGTCATTGAGGACAGGGGTCCAGGAATACCACAAGATAAAATTGATTTTGTAATGGAACCATTTACACGTCTTTCAAAAGCCAGAGAAGGCAATAAAGGTGGCTTCGGTCTGGGATTGGCTATTGCAAAGGCAATTGCAGAAGGCCACAATACACACCTCTACCTACAAGCAAACAAAGAAACTGGACTCATTGCAAGTATCCAATTACGCCGTAACAATTAAAGTATAGCCATTTTTGGAAATTCATTTACTCATCATTCTTAAAGAGAATAACCGAGAAGGTTGTGAAATTATTTTCATGGTGCTTTTACCTTAAGATTAAGGTATACTTATTTGCTTTAAAATTTAGGAGCTATCTATGTCTGAGCACACTTCGGCAGTGCCTGATGTCATGCCAACGGGCCCCATTACCACTGGAGCCTATCCCGAGCTGACCTACCATGCTATACTGGTTGGTTATTTTCTTGGGGTGATACTGGCTATTTCCATTGGTTATGCTTCATTAAAACTGGGATTTTCGATTGAAGGATCAGAGTTGGCAGCCATTTTAGGCTTTGGTATATTGCGTGGAATACTGCGCAGAAGATCCATAGTAGAAAACAACGTCACACAAACGGTGGCCTCAGCGGTCAATGGCGCATCATCAGGTATGATGTTTTCTGTGCCGGCCATATTTATACTGGGTTATGGTAATGACTTCAATCCCTACGTACTGACTTTTGGTGCCATCGCTGGTGCTTTTTTAGGTATCGCTTTCATCATCCCATTACGTAAACAGATGATCGACTATGAGCGCCTGACCTACCCTGGTGGAGTGGCAGTTGCCTCTATCTTAAAATCACCTGGTGCTGGTATCAAAAAAGCCATGTTATTAATTGGAGCCATGCTGTTCTCGGGATTGATTCATTTTATTACCCTTTATACAGGGGTAGAAAATTGGCATTTATTTGATCAATTAGGACTACCCGAATATTTAAATGGCACCTGGTACTTATCCTTGATGACTGTTGGTGTGGCATTTATTGCCGGACGTGGCGGTTTGGCCTTTATTATTGGGGGTTTTGTCTGTTATTGGGTATTGGCACCGTTACTTGATGCTACAGGTATGTTTCCGCTTAATGCCGCTGGAGAAGCTATCTCAGATCCCAATCAGTTAAGATTAATGCTCTTTAGACCCACAGGTATTGGTATGTTGATTGGTGGCGCTATCATTGGCGTGGTGTTTGCCTTGCCATTAATTAAATCAGCGATCAAATCCATGCAATCATCGGCCAAGGCCGAAAGTGTCATGAGCAAGGATGAAATGCCGATTAAACTATTGTATCTCGCCATCATTGGCGCCGCTATTTTATTGGGCGTTATCGCTGTGACTTCTGCCGAAGAAGTCGGCATCTTGCGCGGTATCGCCATGGCCGTATTAGGCACCTTATGGATTTGGATGGCTGGTATTATTTTATCCGAAGCCATAGGCCGAACCAATTGGTCGCCTTTATCAGGCATGACCTTGATTGCCGTGACCTTGCTTATCATGGTCACTCAAGCCTTTGGTGGCATGAGTACCGGCCCGGCCATTGTCGCTGCCGTTACCGTAGGTGCAGCTACCTGTGTAGCCATGAGTCAGGCCACTGACCTTATGCTGGATTTAAAAACGGGTTATTTGGTCGGCGCAACACCCAAGAAACAACAACTCGGACAATTTGCTGGTGCCTGGTTAGGCCCGATTGTTATTATTATCCTGATATTTATGCTGGATAAGGCCTTTGGTTTGGGTGGCGATGAGTTTCCTGCTCCACAGGGACAGGCACTGGCATCCATGGTTGAGGGCATTACTGGTGGTGATGTACCCACCGAAAAATATCTAGCTGGTGCATTATTGGGTGGTTTGTTATCATTATTACAGGCAGGGCTGGGTATTACTGTTGGTCTGGGTTTTTATCTGCCTTTTAATATTGTGCTAACTTATTCTATCGGCACCATCATCAAAGAAGTAACCGATAGGAAAATGGGCAAATCCTGGTCAGATAATAAGGGAATACCGATTGCGGCTGGCTTGATAGTTGGTGAAGCCCTGGTCGGGGTTGGTAACGCCGTTTATGTCATAGCGACAGCGTCTTAAGGAGAATACACATGAAAAATTTAGCTTTTCTTTTAGTAGTGATCGCTTCTTTGGCAGGATCTTTTTTAGCTTCTCTGGATGAAACCCACATGAACTGGACTTATTTTGTGCCCATCATGCTGGTTGGTTTTATCGGTGCCATTTGGTATAAAAAAATGGCCAGTGCTGAAGCCAAACATGGCAGTCTATTGCAAACCAATAAAACCATATTGATCGATTCATTGAATAATATTGTCAAAAACCTGCAAGAACTGGATGGTCGTAAAGACAAGATACCCACATATAATATGCGTTTTGAAATTGACAAAGTGTTTCGTGATGATTTATTCAACTTTGCCGAAGCACGTGATAGCATGAAACACCTGTTTGGCATCCAACATTTTGCCGACATCAAGTCCAGCTTTGCCGCTGGTGAACGCTATATCAATCGGGTCTGGTCGGCATCCACTGATGGTTATGTCGATGAAGTATTACTCTATGTGGAGAAATCCCTATATCAGTTTAAACATGCCAAACAGGAGTTTGAGAAAGCCTTGGCAGAGAATTAATTAAGCAATTTGTTGTAAAGGCTGTCAATTATTGATTGATAGCCTTTTGGTATTTAGAACCTGCAAAAGTCGGATCACAACCATGATCAACAGTAATCAGGGCGATATCATCATCTTGCATCAGCGCTTCGAGTTCTGGCAATCTTTTGTCAAACCCATCAAGTGCCGCCTAATACTACATCGGTCTATGCCCAAAGTGACTGTCAAAATCAAGCGTATTGCTTGCTATAACTCATTTTATTTGTTAGTCTTGTAGCAGATGGTCATTCACTCGAAAAACCTTCAATCCTATTAAAATTAAAAAATGAGATTAACAAACAAAAAAATATTATTCGCCACTCTGATAGTGGCGAGCATTCTGGTGATTCTATATTTCAATAAGCGGAGTATTTCACAAAACTTGGCTTCTAAAAAAAAGTCTAAAGAGAATGTGCAGTTGTCATCAAATAATAAGACTCAAAAAAGACAAACAAAAATTATACCTTCACAAGATGAAGTGTTTAACGACGATGAAAGCGAAATATCAAAAAAAATAACCTTAGCCTTAGAAGAGCATAGAAAACTACAGGGTAATAATACTAATATATCAAAAATTGAAGAGGAGGAAAAATCACAACAAAGAAAAATAAATGCCGAAATATTGGAAAACTTAATCGGTTTGGAAAGTACTTTTTTTATCCATGGTAGGGCCGTAGATATGTCTGTTGTTTCTATTTCTGGTATGTTTGATGACTCTACATTCTATCAATTTTTAGATGATCTAGAAAAAAATGCTCAAGCTAATCCTGAAACTCTCGATACAAATAATGCTTATTTAAACAGCTTTTATGGCGCATTAGAAAGTTTAGAAAATGCCCAAATTCACATTAATGAATTCCAATGTGGTCAGGCTTCCTGCATAGGATCATTTAATTCATTTAATAATTCAGACTGGAACAACTTCTTATCAGCTCGCCGCAATCTTTTTAATGAAGAATATCCATTGAATACTTTCGTTGATTATCCACAAATTATCGATGATGGCAGTACTGTACACCGTATATTTTTCTCATTTAATGGAAATATTGATGCTTTTTTCACACCACCCCAAACACAACCCCTACCAATATCGGGAGGAAAATAAAGAAAACCTTATTCAATCGTAAGATTAACCCGCCCATTACTTATTGTTAATTTGAGATAGTATTAGCAGAAAATTAACCGAGTAATTTGTAATAAACTTTTAGGGTGAGCGAAACCTCCCTACATATTTTGTACTATTCGGTGTCGCTGTCTTAGCTCATATTGAGACATCCTGAATAGATGAGCTTTCACATGCCCATCATTTCATATTTATAAAGCGCGTCTAATTCATTTTTTTATCTGCGTTATCTGCGGATAAACAACAAACTTAATTCAATAAAATTTTCTGACCATGTTTCAATGCCTGTATTTGCAAATAATCAGCAATGGTCTGTCCCATATCGGCAAATGAATCACGTTGACCGATATCCTGGCTTTTCACTTGCGCACCAAAAAACACCACAGGCACATGTTCTCGTGTATGGTCAGAACCCGCAAAAGTCGGATCACAACCATGATCAGCAGTAATCAGGGCAATATCATCATCTTGCATCAGCGCCTCCAGTTCTGGTAATCTTTTATCAAACTCTTCAATGGCATTGGCATAACCAGCCACATCACGCCTGTGTCCAAAATGACTGTCAAAATCAACGAAATTGGCAAATACCAGAGTCTTGTGCTTGGCGGTTTTTAAAGCAGCTAACATGGCATCAAACAATTCCATATTGTTTTTACCCTTAATGCATTGAGAAATCCCTCGATTGGAGAAGATATCGGCAATTTTACCAATGGAAATCACCTTACCACCTTGTGCGGATAATTTGTCTAATAAAGTGGCTGCTATCGGAGGTGTAGTTAAATCCTTACGGTTGGCAGTGCGGATAAAATCATCCGCCGTTTCACCGACAAATGGTCTAGCAATCACCCGGGTGATATTCAGTTCTTCGGTTAAACCTTTGGCTATTTTACAGATTCTATAGAGTTCATCCAGACCAAAATATTTTTCGTGCACTGCGATCTGAAAAACCGAATCAGCCGAAGTATAGCAAATAGGCAGGCCCGTTTTAATATGCTCTGCACCCAAACGTTTAATGATTTCGGTACCACTGGCATGACAATTTCCCAAGATGCCTTTTAAGCCTGTGAGCCTAAGGAAATCATTAATCATTGGTTTAGGAAAACACGGTTCGGTTTTGGGAAACGTGCCCCAGGCAAATGGCACGGGCACACCCGGCATTTCCCAATGCCCACTGGGCGTGTCCTTGTCTTTACTTTGTTCCACAGCATAACCATAAGTGCCCTGCGGCACTATGCTTTCATCCACACCAGCCATGGCTTGTCCGCAACTGCCCTGCAATGCATGTGCCAGACCCAAACGGGTCAGATTCGGGATATGCAATGCCCCTGAGCGCAGCTCGTTATCCGCCAGTCCTGCCAAACAGGCCTGTGCTATATGCCCCAGGGTATTGGCCTTTTCATCTCCATATAAATGGGCATCGGCACTGGCACCTATGCCTAGGGAATCCATCACCAAAATAATCGCTCTTTTCATTTATTTATCTCTGTGTTTTTGATCTATCAGATATTTTATGTCATAGTGGTCAGTCATGTGTTAATTCATTAAATAATTTTCAACAAAGCTCATGATTTGATCCAAACTGAGGGATTTCGGCCATCGCTGAAGCTCGCCAGAAATCAAGGCCATTTTCACGAATTGCTTATTTTTCAACTGCTTTTTACTTTATGCATTAAGAATACCATTTTACTGTCCTTTTATTAAATCTTCCAAGTCATCAACTGCCATTTTATAATACTTTTCAAATTCAACATAGGTGGGAAAATTATTATGTAGTTGTTTAAACAGAACTTGTGCCTCCCTCATATAATCAATAGCTAATTTTTTGTCATCTTGAGCATTATAAAATATTGCCAGTTTTGCATAAGAAATAGCCAGGCCATTTTTATAGGAAACATTATTGGGGTTGGACTCATAGAGTTCTTTGCCTAACTTTGAGCGTTCTTCATAAAACTGCAATGCTTTTTCAAGATTGCCAAGAGAGCTGTGGGTT
>JAESTH010000195.1 GCA_016763695.1 Alcanivoracaceae bacterium | reverse complement strand
CTTTTGTGGAGGATATTGCCGATGGCGTTCTTAAAGTTCTTGAAAAAGGCAAGTCAGGAGAAGCATACAATATTGGGAATAACAAGCCCACTACTGTATTTGAACTTGCGGAAATAACCAAGGAACTTACTGACAGCAAGTCAGAGATAATCAAAGCAGGGTTTGGAAAGGACACAAGATTAAAGGAAAGAGAGATAGAGTATAGGGTTCCGAATTAAATTCGCGAAAAAATTTGCTGTAAACCATACACCAAACATCATACCCACCAATTTCTTTGCTGAAAGTTTACTAACATAAGAAAGACCAACTGGGGACAAACAAAGCTCTCCAACAGTATGGAAGAAATATGCAATAATTAACCAAAACATTGAGACAGTAGCAGTACTGGCTCCTGCCAGAATACCTGAGGCTCCGTAGGCTAAGAATCCAAAGCCGATACCAACTAAAAATAAACCGAGTGCGAATTTGACGGGGCCAGAAGGGTTATATTTGGTCTCCCATAATTTAGAAAACAAAGGTGCCAGAGTAATGATAAAGAAAGAGTTGAGAATTCCAAACCAAGAGGCAGGTACTTCTATTTCTGTACTTGAACTGAACTCTGAATAGATTTTCCAAACAATGATACCCCAAATAAGAGCAAAACTTGTTGCCAGGAAAGTATTAGATAAAGGAATTTTTTTATATGTTTGCTTAAATAATAAACTCAAGACCCAAGTAACAACAACAATTGGTACGACGGTCAATAGCAAATTAACCCAAATATATACTGTAGCTGATGATCCTGTAAGTATTCTTTGAGTATAATCTTTTGCAAAAATAGTCATAGAGCTACCAGCTTGTTCAAATGCCCACCAAAATATGATGACAAACAAGGACAATATTCCAATGACAAGTAATCTGTCTTTCTCTATATGAGTTAAAGGATGATTAATTGGTTCTTCATCAGTTGCAACTTTTATTTTAGAAGGTTTCTCTCCATTAGAACCAAAGATGTTTTTTGCAAAATAGAATTGCAACAAGCCAAAAAACATAAATATACCAGCAAGCCCAAAGCCATAAGACCAGCCCACTTTTTCACCAATATAGCCACATAACATGATGCCAAGAAAAGCCCCAGCATTAATACCCATATAAAATATGGTATATGCACCATCTTTTTTTGTATCATCTTTATATAAACCGCCCACCATTGATGAAATATTAGCCTTGAAGAAACCATTACCCAATACCAATAAAACCAGGCCAAGATAAAAACTAAATTGTGTTTCAAATGCCAGAGAAGCATGCCCAAGTGTCATTAATAGAGCGCCAATGACAACAGCTGACTTATAGCCCAGAATCCTATCTGCAATAATCCCACCAAATAATGGTGTCAAATATACTAAACCTGTATACCATGCATATAATATTGCTGCATTTTCTCTGGACCATCCCCAACCTCCGCCATCTAAAGCAGTAATCAAAAATAAAACCAACAAGGCTCGCATCCCATAAAAACTAAAACGCTCCCACATTTCGGTAAAAAACAGGATAAATAATCCTGCTGGGTGGTCTAAAACTGTGCCAGTTGCTCTGGCTCCCAGCTTATTATTTAAATCATCAACTGCTGTACTCATATATTATTTCTTCCTAAAAAGGGTTAAATTTCTTCGTATTTTTGTCAAAGCGTTTTATCATAGCACAACTTTCGTAAGTTTCGATATGGGAACTTAAACTTTTTTTGGAATAATAATGCACTATAAACCCCTAAAGCTATTTACACTTTGTCTACTCTTACAACCTTTCATCACAAATGCAAAAATACAGAATGCATCGCCAGCAAATACGCCCGATAAATTCCGACAACTGGAAGAAATCTTGCCAACCCCAAATGACCAAAGAATCGCCAGTGGTGCGCCAGGACCTGAATATTGGCAGCAAAGAGCAGATTATGTCATAGAGGTTACTTTGGATGATGACAAACAGCGCATTACTGGTTCAGAATTGATTACCTATTACAATAATTCACCACATGAATTAAGCTACTTGTGGTTACAACTGGATCAAAACAGATTTGCCAAAGACTCAGATAGCTATCTGACAGAAGCCGCGCCTAAAGATATAAAAGAATTTACTTACCAGGCGTATGATCGTTTACTGGAAATGGAAAAATTTGAAGGTGGCAGCCATATTTTAGCCATTAAAGATCAACAGGGACAGGCGCTTGCCTACATCATTAATAAAACCATGATGCGAATTGACCTGCCGCAAACGTTAAAAGCGGGTGAAAAAATCACCTTTAGCATTGACTGGTGGCATAATATTATCAATGCCAAGAAAATTCGTGCCCGTGGTGGATACGAATATTTTAAAGAAGATGATAACTTTATTTATGAAATTTCACGCTGGCAGCCACGCATGGCAGCTTATATGGATGTTACGGGTTGGCAGAATAAACAGTTTTTAGGGAATGGCGAATTCACTCTGGACATGAGTGATTTTACTGTCAGTATTACCGTCCCTGCCGATCATATTGTTGCTGCAACTGGAGAGCTGCAAAATGCTGATGAGATATTATCACAAACACAGTTAAAAAGATTACAACAAGCCAGGACTGCTCAATCTCCCGTATATATAGTGACTCCAAAAGAAGCGAAAAAAGCGCAGAAGAAAAAAGTTAAAGAGAGTAAAACCTGGATATTTAAAGCTGAAAATGTGCGTGATTTTGCCTTTGCCAGTTCACGTAAATTTATCTGGGATGCTCAAGGCTACAATCAAAATGGTCATGTTATTATGGCGATGAGCCTCTACCCAAATGAAGCCAACCCATTGTGGTATCAATACTCTACCGCTGCCATTATTCACACCATGGATGTTTATTCCAGATACACTTTTGATTATCCTTATCCTGTATCTATCTCAGTTAATGGTCCAGCTGGAGGCATGGAGTATCCCATGATTTGTTTTAACGGTCCAAGACCAGAAGATGATGGAACCTATCAGGGTGAAAATGATGATGAGCACCCATGGAAGCATTCAAAATATGGTCTTATCTCGGTTATTATTCATGAAGTAGGACACAATTACTTTCCGATGATCGTTAATTCTGATGAGCGTCAATGGACCTGGATGGATGAAGGTTTAAATACCTTCTTACAGTTTATTGCCCAAGGCGAATGGCAAGAAGATTACCCAAGTCGCCGTGGCGAGGCAAAAGACATTGTTGAATACATGCTATCGGATAATCAGGTGCCGATTATAACCAATTCCGAATCGTTATTACAGTTTGGTAATAATGCTTATGCCAAACCTGCCACAGCATTAAATATTTTGCGCGAGACCATAATGGGCAGAGAACTATTTGACTTTGCATTTAAAGAGTATGCTCGCCGCTGGAAATTTAAACACCCCATGCCTTCGGATTTTTTCCGTACCATGGAAGATGCCAGTGGGGTCGATTTGGATTGGTTTTGGCGCGGCTGGTTTTATAGTACCGAGCATGTGGATATTGCTATTAAGGCAGTCAATTTATTGCAAATGGATAGCAGGGATCCCGAAATTGATTTAGCTAACTTAGCCAAAGACGATGATGAAGAGCCTGTAACCATAACTCAGCAAAGAAATAAAGGTCAGGATTATCTACTCAATCGCATACCAGAGTTAGAAGATTTTTATAATACCTATGATAAATTTGCTGTGACCAAGCAGGATCAGGAAGCGTATAAGAAACTGCTGGAAGAACTTGACGATGATGAGAAAGCACTGTTAAAAATCAAACGTAATTTTTATGTGATTGACTTTGAAAACCTTGGTGGTCTGGTGATGCCAATTATATTAAAAATTTCTTATACTGATGGCAGTGAAGAGATAAAACGTATTCCAGCAGAGATTTGGCGTAAAAATCCCAAGCAGGTATCAAAGCTGCTTATGACGACTAAAGAGCTAAAGAACCTGGAACTTGATCCTTATCTTGAGACAGCTGATACCGATGTCAATAACAACAACTGGCCGGCTAAAGTAGTGAAGTCCAGATTTCAGCTATGGAAACAGAAAGTTGAAGAATCACCGATGAAGCAGGCACAAAAGAAAGATTGATAGATCAATTTAATATTGATAGGAACATAATTTGCCTGAATAAGTAGATTATCTTTTCTCGTTCAGGTATTAATTACTAACGGTATCATTCCTGGAATAGCAAAAAATGACAATAGAAAAATAATGCGCAATATGGTACAATTGTTGGCAAGTGCCTAACTAAAACTTTAATGATTACATCGTTCAATATTTAGAAAAATCAGGAAATAAAATGCCAAAAGTATTTTTGCTATAGGTTTTTCAGGTTTTAGTTTGGGCAAGAAAATTTAATCAAAAAAGGGGAGTGACATGCAAGAAAAAAACAAAATCTTACTAACAAGAACTATTAAGCTATTAATATTAGCAACTTTGTTGTTGTCAACAGCCTTAGCAGCAAAGCCATCAAAAAAAGAACAGATAATGCAGCTAACGCATCCTGTTAGTGGTGAAATGATTCTCAATAAAAAAACCAGCCTAGCCATGATTGAGTCACCTTGTTTCGATTCATTGCGTTATCTGGTCTATGAGTATGCAACTGATTCTGCCACTTTTAATGCCTTAAATACCATTAATTTAGGGTTTCACGATCTTCCGCCTGCTTATTTGCACGCCAATCCCTGGAAAGGCAGAAAAAATTCGGCTGAGTTGGTTAATCAAATGGTTGATGTATTTACAACATGGTGTACCTTTAAACCACAAATCAGTGGTGATCAGGATGACGGTTTGAAATACATCCAAAAATTTGCTTGGTTCTATTATAAAAACTCAGCAGGTCAAGACTTTGTGCAAGGCAGAGATCCAAATAGCAATAACTCATTACTCACAGGTCTAAAGTTTACTCAGGACTTTAGTATTCAGAGAGGTCATTATATGGATACAAAAGTTTCTGCCAAGTATGTACACCAATGGGTAAAAGATCCAAGGATTGAAATTGAAGACTATATTCCACCTGAAGGTGACAGTTATGTCTACAGCTCATGGAATAAGTTCTTTGCCAGGCAGATTAAAATTGACAGCGTAAATGAGATCATTCCCAGTCGTCCAGTGACCATGCCTGATAAAGATTATGTGGTATCGGCACCAACCGATTGTATCATGAACCCCTTGGTGCAGGTATTGGCTGACAAAGGTGTGGCAAGAAGACAGTTTATCAGTAATCCCTTAGAGCATGATACAGTGTTAGATGTTAAAAATATTCCCATTAATTTAATGGATTTACTCGGAGATACACCCCAAAAATTAAAAAATAAGTTTATTGGAGGTACTGGTCTTTCATGCGTATTGATGCCCAATACCTATCATCATTTTCATACACCGGTAAGTGGCAAAATAGAGCATGCTGAAATCGTTAAGAGTGGTACTTATGGTTATCTGGATTTTCCAAACTGGGTGCCACTTGATGGTAATGTAGGTCGCCCTGGTTCAGATTTTAGTCAGTTTGAGGTGTTTCAACGTGGTGTTATTATCATCAAAGTGAAATACAAAGGTATTAAGAATCAACCTTTGATTGGTTATGTTGCATCGATTCCTGTAGGTTTGGACACTATTGGTTCTGTGGTATTAGATCCTGATGTGGTAAAGGGTGCAAAAGTAAAAAGAGGTTATACCCGTTTGGGTAATTTCTTTTATGGAGGTTCGCTCAACATCATGCTGTTTTCCAGAGGGTTGGCAACAGGTGCAATCCAAACCCGTTTGGGCAACCAGATTACTTTATTTGATATAGGTAAAGCGCCAGAATAATTGCTTTTAAGAGGTGTGAATATATCTCTTAAGACTATTTGCTTATCAAATATCCGGCTTACCCTTGTCATAAAATAAATTTATTTTATGACAAGGTTTCACTGGTATCTACATCATGTAGCGTTTATTAATCTTTAACACCATCCAATTCATACCATGGAGTTGGGTTGATTGGGCATCTGAAACGAAAGCCGTCAGAAGTGATCGTTACTTTTGCTATTCTTGTTTCGTTTGGATCCAAAGGAAATTTATCTAACTGCTCGTGGGTTTTATTATTTTGTAATTGAAAGCCAACAATTTTATTGGTTTTGTTAGTGACGATGAATTCATACTCACCAGCTTTAAGCCCCGCCAGTGTTTCTTTGGTTTCAAAATATCCTCCATATTCATCCAGATGGATTTGTGTAACACTATTTTTTTTGTCTGTGTCAGCGGCTATTGTAGTGCCAGTTATGGCTATAAGACTAAGGATAAGTAATGCCAATGTTAATATTTTATTGTTTTTCATAATTTTTCTCTTTGTAGTTAATTAAAATCTGAAAGTGCATTGTACTTTGATAAATAATACGATTTATGTTCAAATGTATCTATTTTTTGTCTATTCGTATTATGGATGTTGTTGATCACCTTTTTAAGTCAATTTATTTTGATGCCAATATTTACTTGCACTCTGAGTTTTGCTCGCCATGGAATATGGAGGCAGATAATCCGAGGTTAAGTAGCTTTCATGTTATTGCTTATGGCAATTGCAGTTTGTCGATTGAAGGCAAGAACGAACTGTATTTAAATGCAGGTGATTTAATATTCTTCCCAAGAAACATCAGGCACCATATGTTTAATGACAATGAAGAGGCGATGATTTCTACTACATTAATTTGTGGTAAATTGGATTTTGGTGAAATTAATAATCCTGTATTGGACGCATTACCAGAGATTATTCATATTAAAGCCAATGAGATGGATAAATATCCCTGGCTTAAATCATTATTTCAACAAATCATAAATGAGGCAGAATTTGGTACTGAAGGCAGTCAAATCATACTGGACAAATTGGCAGAAATCCTCTTTATTTATATTGTAAGATACTATATAAAAAGTGATCAAAATGATAGCGCAAACAAACAGGGCTTATTGCTTGGTTTGGCAGATAAGCAAATATGTAAGGTTCTGATGGCAATGCATGAGGACTTATCACTGGCATGGACAGTAGAATCTCTAGCAGAACAATCGGCCATGTCCAGATCATCATTTTCAAATAAATTTAGCTTATTAATAGGCAATACGCCATTGCAATATTTAACCCATCTACGTATGCAATGCGCCCATCAAAAACTATTGAACAGTAATGAATCAATAATCAGTATAGCACTGACGCATGGCTATCAGTCGGAGGCTGCATTTAGTAAAGTTTTTAAAAAGCATTATGGACTTAGTCCAGGTAAAGCCAGAAAGAAAAAATCAATTATTTCTGATTAACTATGGTTAATAATTGGCAAAGCTTTAGGCAAAAATATAAAATCACGACATGAAAAAACTCAATAATAAAACAATCTTTCTAACGGGTGCTTGTGGCGCTCTGGGTTCTTCTTTGGCATTGGAATTATGTAAGGGGGGAGCAGATGTTATAATCTCAGATAAAAATCCGCGTTCTTTGAACTTGATGTGTGATAAAATTATTGAGCAGGGTGGTAAGGAACCAATAGTCTACCCAATGGACTTGCTCGGGGCGACACCCAGTGACTTTATAAAACTGGCACAAAGCATTGAAGAGAATATTGGTAAGCTTGATATTTTGATTCATACAGCTGCCGAGTTTAGTGGGTTAAGTGAATTCATCAACTATGAAGCGACCCGATGGCTCAAGGAAATGCAAATCAACCTTAATTCTCCAATATTTTTAACTCAGGCATTAATTCCTATGCTAAAAAAAGCCAAAGGTTCGATAATTTTCACCTTGGACAATTTAGACACCGTATCTAATGCTTATTGGGGTGCTTATGGCACAGCAAAAGGAGCCTTGGCACATTTTGCCCATACTTTAAAAGAAGAGTTGGAAAATGCACAGGTTGATGTATTTACAGTGACCCCCGCTCCAATGAAGACTCAGTTACGATCCAAAGCATGGCCAGCTGAAGATAATTCTCATTTACTTGAGCCAGAACAAGTTGTAGAGTTATATATTGAACTACTAAAATAGTGCAAAATAATTGGCGCATTTCTCTGACCAATCTCGCATGTACTGGTAAGTACGTATATCCTGGGGAGAATTATGTGTTTAAGAGCTACTATTTTGTAGTAGCTCTTTTTATTCTCGGACAGCCTCCTGGAGTTATCTGATTAAATTATTTTGAGCAATGCGATATTTTTATTTCATGTGTACAATTAACCAGGCTCTCGCAGCAGTCCAGAGGCGGTTGATGGTGCGGGGTGACACATCCAGTGCCAGTGCCGTTTCATCAACGGTTAATCCAGAAAAATAACGCAGTTTAACCACGCAAGCCATGTGTTGGTCTTTTGTTTCGAGTTGTGATAAGGCGCGATCTAGATCGAGAATATTGTCATCAAAGGAGCGATCGTCAGCTCTGGCGGAATCAATGTTTCGTGTGTGCCGGATATTGACGCCATGTTTAACTGTGAATTTACTGCGGGCAGAATCAATTAATATTCTACGCATGGATTCAGCGGCAGCGGCAAAAAAGTGTTTGCGAGATTGCCACTGTAAATTAGGGTCTTTGACCAAACGCATATAGGCTTCGTGAACCAGTGCTGTTGGGGTTAATGTGTGGTTTGTACGTTCAGAAATCATTTTATGTTGTGCGATAGATTTGAGTTCAGAGTAGACAAGAGATAATAACTGATTGTTTTTATTTTCATCAGTTAAATCTTGACGAGACAACAACATGGTCACTTCGCTGGAAGCTTGACTGTTTTCTGGCATATTTTTACTTTAAGTAGTTTTGAGAGTTTTAGAATGTGTGCAATAATAAAACAATGAGTAATGATACCACAAGTCAGGCAGAATACAATTGGGATGACTTGTGGATAGTGTTTGAAAAACTAATTCTGCAGCCTCAAGATAAGCACGAGGAGATAATATCTTCAACCTGTTGCAATAATGAAGAAATGAAAACAGAGTTAAAGCAGTTGCTACGGGCTCATTACTCGCAATCATCAGTTCTGGATTCACAGCCATTTTGGCAAGCAGATTTCAATCAAGTCTTTCAGCCTCCTGAAGAAATACATGGATATAAAATTGAACAAAAACTGGGCAGTGGTGGTATTGGTGATGTATATTTAGCCAGCAAGCAGGAAGGAGGCTTTGTGCGTAAAGTGGCGATAAAATTTGCAACTACAGGCAGGTTTGCTAAACATGTACTTAATAGTTTCAATACCGAGCTTGAGGTTCTGTTGTCATTAAATCATATCAATATCGAGCGGTTATATGATGGTGGTATAACTCAGGATAATGTGCCATTTCTCATTGTTGAATACATAGATGGTACACATATTGATAAATATTGTGATAAACAACAGTTAAATATTAAACAGAGGTTAATACTATTTCGGAAAATATGTAAGGCAGTAGATGCTGTGCACAGGTCACTTATTGTGCATCGAGATATCAAAGCGGGCAATATAATGGTTGGCAAAGATGGTCAGCCAAAGCTGCTTGATTTTGGTTTGGCTAAATTAACGGATCGCAACACTCAGTCAGATGATAATACCACTTTAGCAAGTGTGATGATGACACTTGCATATGCCAGCCCTGAACAAATTAATGGCCATGAAAATACATCGGGTATAACCACAGCTAGTGACATATATTCATTGGGAATTTTGTTACATTATTTGTTAACAGGAAAACTGCCATATGTGGTAGCTACCAATAATTTATCCTCAGCAATAAAAACCATAAATGAACATCTACCCAAATTAGCCAGTCATAATATAAACAGCAAGTCCCGTATATATAAAATAGAAAACAATTTATCCAGAAAGCTATCAGGAGAGCTGGAGCTGATTATTGCTAAATCAATGGCTAAAAACTCAGAGCATAGATATTTGTCAGCCATACAGTTTGCAGATGATATACAAAACTATTTACAGAATCGGCCGATAATAGCTAAAAAAGACTCTGTTATTTATCGATTTGGGAAATTTGTTCAGCGACATATGTCTGGATTTCTTCTGGGTGCAACTGCGGTCATTTCCCTGATTGTTTTGTCTTTAATTTTGTATATGCAATCAAAAGATCTAAAGCAGTCATTAGTAGAAATTAACCAAGAGCAGCAGAGAGTACTTCAGGTCACTAATTTTTTAAAAGATATATTTAAAATCTCTGACCCAATAATAACCGATAAAAAAATAGTGAAAGTGAAGGACTTGTTAGATTATTCCAGCAAGCAACTGAATACTCAGTTTATGGAAGAGCCCATAACCAGAGCCAAGCTATATGAAACATTAGGCCATGTATATTTGAACATGAGTGACCTGACACAGGCTGAGTTACTGTTTTCAAAAGCAACAGATATATATACAGAACACAAGCAGAATAAAGCATTGCTGGGCATGCATTTGGCAAAAACACGCCTGTTTCAACAACAGGGGAAATTACAGCAGGCTCAATCAGAGTTAAATAGTCTGCTGCAAGAAAATGATTTTACAAAGTTAGCAGCGCATACTCAAGCCGAGATAGAGGTTTTGAATGGTCAAAACAAATACAAATTAGGCGAGTTGCACCAAGCAAAAGCATTGCTGGAATCAGCATTAAAAAAACGCCTATCATTATTTGGTCAAGACCACCAGTTGGTGGTCGATATTTACCAATTGCTGGGGAATGTGTATTGGCGTTTAGGAGATTTCGACAGGGTCAAATTCTATTATCAAAGAGGATTTGAAATTAACAATAAAACATTAGGTAGTAAAAATCATAAAACCTTAAAAAGTCGCGCTTCACTTGGATTATTGGCTTACGCACAAGGTGATTATGATGTCGCTTTAAAATATTTGAATTATGTTGCTGAGGCACGATTACAGAAATTAGGTGGCCAGCATATATTAACTGCGGATGCGCACAATAGATTAGGAGCTGTTTATTATGAATTGGCTGATTATCAGTTGGCGCAACGGAAACTTACTATGGCCAAAGAAATATATGATAAATTAAACCTGAACCAGTCACTAAAGTATGCCAGAACCCTCAATAATTTAGCATTGGTAGAACGGCAGAATAAACAATACAAAAAAGCGCGGGAGATATTTTTACAGGCAAAAGCCATTGAATTGAAAATATTAGGTGCAAAACATGTGGATGTTGCCAGTCTGGATAATAATTTGGGTATGGTGGCTGCCGATCTGGGGGAGATATCACAAGCATTAAAATTGTTTAAACAAGCCTATGCGGTTATATATGAAAATAGTGCCTTTGAAAATGTCAACATTGCCTTTACAATGACAAATATAGGGAGGATGTATTTACAGTTAAATGAAGTTGACAGCGCAAAAAGACTGGATTACAAAAGCATTAATAATAAGACGAGAAAAATTGGGTGAAGATAATCTCTATTATATTGAGACATTGGCAGCAGCAGCAGAGCTGGCATTAAACAAAATAAACATGTCTATGCTACCCAGGCAATTGAGCGGGTTATAAAAATAAGAAAAACAAGGTTGCCACCCGATGACTGGAGAATTGCCGAAGCGCAGAATATTCATGCCTTGCTAAGCTACCAAAAGAATAAAGAGGCTTCATTAAAGGTATATCACTGTAGTTATCAGATATTAAAAGAGAAACTGGGCGAAAATCACTATAGAGTTAAGGCTGTAAAGCTCAGAGGATGGCAGTTTAATATATCGAAATTTGATGTAACTCAGGTAGATTGCGCCAGTCAAAATTAAGCAAAAATCTAACAATAATAACAAATCAAAATAAATTAAATATTATTAACTGCTAATGTTGATTTAAATAAATTAAGCCTATATAATGCACCCGCTTTTAGTAAGGGCAATTGCGCTTCAGCTTTGTTTGTGAATAAAAGGCTTAAGTTGGATTCTAAAATATTATGGCATTACAACCTTCATTTTCCGAAGTGAGAAAAGTAGTTTTTTTATTGCCAGTGTGGCAATTGTTACTTGGCGTTGTCATCGGTCTGATTTTTTTTATGTTGGCAGGGACGACAGCAGCAATTGCAGCATTTTACGGTGCGAGTGTTAGTTTTGCAGGAAGCTTGGTTTTCGCATTTGTTGTGTTTGGTTTTGGAGACCAATCAGCAGAAAATTTAATGCGAAAGATGTTTAGAGCAGAAGCATTTAAAATAATAACCATAGGTGTTATGTTTTATTTTGCCTTTGCGGTACTGGCGTTACCATTTATGCCAGTGATAGTAGGATTTATGGCGACATTGATAATTTTCTTTGTGGCATTATTAACAGTATTTAGATAAAAAATATAAAGAGTATAGAGTAATGGCATCAGGCGGCATCGGCGGATACATAGAACATCACCTTAAAAATAATCAACTTGAGTTGGTTGAAGGGTCTACATTTTGGACGATCAACGTTGATAGTATTATTTATACATTAATAACGGCTGTGGTCTTTCTTGGATTTTTTGGCTACATTGCTAAAAACGCAAAATCAGGCGCGCCTTCAAAATCTCAAAATTTCATTGAATTAATCATCGGCTTTGTAAACGAACAAGTTAATGACTTATTTCATTACCAAAGTAAAGTGGTTGCACCTCTGGCTTTGAGTATCTTTGTTTGGGTATTCTTAATGAATTTCATGGATTTGGTACCTGTAGATATGTTGCCAGCAGCTGGGCAGGCAGTTGGTATTGATTACATGCGTGTGGTTCCATCTACAGATTTAAACATCACCTTTGGCATGTCATTTGGAGTTATCTTATTGGTCATGTTCTATAACTTTACCAAAAAAGGCCCAATTGGCTATGCAAAAGAATATTTTGGGCATCCATTTGAAGGGCCAAACACTGCAATGAAAGTTATTTTGGCACTGCCAAACATGTTGCTGAATACAGTTGAAACCATAGCTAAACCAGTATCACTTGGTTTACGTCTATTTGGAAATCTATATGCAGGTGAATTAATCTTTATGTTAATCGCCGTATTTACCCTAGGTTACGGGCTTGAGCAGTTGTTGTCATTAGGTGGCATCATCATGATCATCGCGCAATTCCTATTGGGTTTGATGTGGGCTTTATTCCACATATTAATTATTACCTTACAAGCGTTCATTTTTATGATGTTGAGTGTGGTCTATCTGGCACAATCACATGATACTGGGCACTAGTAATAAATAAGTTTTAATAGTAAGAAAAATTTTTTAATTTCGTCAAAATAAATAATCGGAGAAAACGATGGAAAACTTGGCTTTAATCGCTGAAATACAAGGTATGACAGCAATCGCAGTAGCATTAATCATTGGTATGGGTGCACTTGGAACAGCAATCGGTTTTGGTTTATTAGGTGGTCGCTTATTAGAAGCATCAGCCAGACAGCCAGAATTAGCGCCTATGTTACAAGGCAAAATGTTCTTGATCGCAGGTTTGCTTGATGCGGTAGCGATGATCGGTGTTGGTTTAGCATTATTCTTTACATTTGCTAACCCGTTCCTAGGACCTATCACAGCTGTAGCACACTAAATTAAGTCTATAAACTATTAACATAAT
>JAESTH010000194.1 GCA_016763695.1 Alcanivoracaceae bacterium | reverse complement strand
TTTTTTTATTCATGGCGATATTATAACGTAGACTGTGTTATATTTTAATTTATGATTACTGTATATGAAGCCATGTCATCAATTGATGCCAATATTGTTCAGGATATTTTATCCATAGAGGGTATTAATAGTCATATAATGGGGGCTTATTTAGAGGGGAGCATAGGGGAGATTCAGCCAATGGGCTTGGTAAGAGTTATGACAGATGAAAAAGATTTCCAGGCCGCTAAAAAAATCATTGCCGAATGGGAAAGTGAAAAACCAGAGCAAAGCACAAACAAGGTTCAACTGATTAAAAAAACATACAGGGCAGAAGAAAACACATATAAAAAACCATTATTAGGATTTACTATTACCTTCTTTATTCTGTTTTTCTATTTTTTATCACTAAGATAACTATAAAACTTTTAGTTTAAGTGGGTCAGCTCTTTTGCCAACTCTTTTTAAATAAAAATAAACGCCTGCGATCATCGAGATAAAAGCAAGTAGCCAAAGGCTTGCAAACAGAGGGTTGTTAGCAAAATGGCTGAGTTGATAAAAATTAGTAGCAACCATATAAGCCAAGCCAGTACTCCATAAGCCAGAAAAAACCGCCCATTTTGTCCCAGCCTCACGCGCAATGGCAGCGGTTGCGGCCACACATGGAAAATACAACAGAATAAATAATAGGTAAGCAAAAGCCGCATATTTATCACTGAATCGATCTCTAATAATTCCAAACAGAGAATCACTAACATCCTGATTTGCAGCCATTTGTGTATCGCTACCAGTTGCAGCTATGGATAAACCCAAAGGATCCAAAAGCAAATCACCAAGTCCAATGGCATTGTCTTTGATAGATACAACGGCTGTTATTAATTGCTGTTTTATTGATGGATCATCTTGATCAGTATTTTCAGCTTGCTTTTCCAGGCTGGTATATATGGCATCTAATGTACCAACCACCACTTCTTTGGCTAAAATACCCGTCAAGATACCAACAATTGCTGGCCAATTTTTTTCTTCTATTCCCATCGGTTCAAAGACAGGAACAACTGCTTTGGCTGTGGCAGATAACATGGAGTGTTCTGAATCTTCATTACCCCAGCTAAAATCAGCACCAATGGAATTTAATACTTGTATAAGCATAACCATGATAATGATTATTTTCCCAGCATCTAGCAAAAAGCCTTTTAAACGACGCCAGGTGCCAAGCATTAAATTTTTTATAGTCGGAATTCTCCAGGGAGGCAGTTCTATTAAAAAAGGTTCTGCCTTACCAGGCAAAATGGTTTTTTGTAACATTAAGCCGGTTAATACAGCAACTAAGATACCGATAAAATATAAAGCAAAAACAATGGAGGTAGCATTTTGAGAAAAGAAAGCGGCAACAAATAAAGCGTAAACAGACAATCGTGCACCACAGGACATAAAGGGCGCCATCATAATTGTAACCAGTTTTTCCCGTCTTGAGGGCAGAGATCTGGTAGCCATAATAGCAGGAACATTGCAGCCAAAACTAACAATTAATGGCACAAAGGCCTGACCAGATAAACCAATTTTTCTCATCAGGCCATTCATGACAAAAGCAGCACGCGCCATATAGCCAGAGTCTTCTAGCCAGGTAAGTACTAAATATAAAAAACCTATAACTGGGATAAAAGTAGCAACCGTTTGAACACCTCCACCAATGCCATCTGCAAGAATCACCGATAATGACTGAGGAAAACCTAATACATCAAAAATTTGATGACCGCCATTAATCAATATGGCGCCAGTGGCAATGTCAAAAAAATCTATAAATACAGCAGACACATTGATGGCAAAAAAGAACATTACATACATGGCAAAGAAAAATGAAAACAGACCCCAAACTGGATGAGTGGTTAAGTAATCTAGGATATTGTTGCTGTACTTTTTGTTGATTTCAGGTAAAGAAAGAACCTGAGCACAAATATTTTGTGCCTGTTTTAATCTTAAGTTAAAAGTAACATCATCATCTTTGTCGTTTGTTATGGCCTTATTTATTTGTGTGCGGGTCTTTGTTTGTAATAATTTGTTAATGTGATCTTTAAGTGTTGCGATTCCCTTACCTGTTTTGGCAACCATTGGCAGCACATTACTCTGTAAGATTTCAGCTAGATTTTTAGTATCAATATTTAGAGACTGTGCCTGTGCCTCATCCCACATGTTTAAAACGGTAATGACCTTTACATCAAAGGATAATAATTCAAGAGTCAAAAACAATCCACGTTCTAAAGAAGCAGCATTAACAACATTGACAATTAAATCAGGGTTTTGTTTTTGTAAAAACTCCTGAACATGTAATTCGTCCTGCCCCTGACTTTCAATAGATAGGGCATATATTCCTGGTAAATCAACCAGATTATAATCAAGTTCATTATAGTTAACAGCACAATATTGAGAATGGACAGTAACACCTGACCAGTTACCTGTTTTTTTACTCAGACCTGTTAATTGATTAAAAAGAGTTGTTTTACCACAGTTTGGATTACCTATTAAAGCAACCAGAGGTTTTTCAGATGATGACATTGCTATGATTTAAGCCATTTTTACCTGAATAAAATCCAGCACATCAGCACCAAGGGCAATATTGCCAGAAGCTGTTTTTATGACTGCACCATGTTTATACAAAGCAAGTATTTCTATAAGGACACCTGTATTTAAACCAAAAATTGCCAATCTTTTTGACAAAGATTTTAATAATGTCAAATGAATAACTTTATACTGTTTGCCTGCTTGTGCTTGTGATAATTTTAACAAACCAATCTCTTAAATAATAATCATTCTCATTATCAAACAAGAAATCAACAAAAGCAAGAGCTTTTATCAAAAAGGAAAATAATCTTGATAATGGTCAAATATAGTATATTATAATTCGTTCTTTATTCCTTGAAATACCGAAAATTATGAGAACTTTGAGATATTTAGTGCTAGCACTACTATTTTTAATACTGGTGGTCGTTGTTTTAGGCTTTTTCTTGCCTGCAAAAGTACAGATGCAGAGAAGCATAGAAATAAACAGAGATAAGGCTGCAATATTTGATGTGATAAATTCTTTAAATAATTTTAATAAATGGTCACCATGGTTTCAAGATGACATCAATGCTAAATATGTTCTATCTGGTGCAAAAGAAGGGGTTGGCTCCAAGTTATCATGGCAGGGAAATAACAAAGTTGGTAATGGGTCAAATGAAATTATTGAGTCAGAACTAAATACCTATGTTAAAAGCAGGTTCTACTTTGGTAAATCAGATTATCCAGCTTATTCTACTTTGACTCTTGAGGAGAATACTGATTCTGCCAATAGTCAAAGTACTACGGTTATCTGGACTTTTGAAAATGATTTTGGTTATAATATTTTTTATCGTTATTTTGGTTTTGTATTGGAAGATATGATTGCTCCTGCTTATGAAAAAGGATTAGACAATTTAAAAAATCATGTAGAATCATTACCACTACATGATTATTCCAATGTTTCTATAATTAATGTTGTTTCTGAGAAAGCCTATATTGTTGAGTCCAAAACCAGTATGAAGCAGGAAGATATTTCCTCAGCCATATCTACGGCATATAGTAAGTTAATGGTTTTCATTAATAGAAATAACATCCTCATGAAAGGGACTCCTAAAATAATAAGCTTAAAAGTAGGAGACGGAGCCTATCATTTTCTGGCAGCCATTCCCGTTGAGGACAATTTGCTGATAGATGAAATGGATGAAATTAAATGGCATTCAACTTATCAGGGTAAAGCCATAAAAATCATACATAAAGGTTCATACCGGCATTTCAAAAACACATACGAAATTCTTACTGCCTATTTACAGCAAAATAAATTACAACAAAATGGTAACTCGTGGGAGGACTTTGTCACTGACCCAGCAAAGGTGAGTGAGGAAAATTTGATTACCTATGTTTATCAACCCATAAAATAAAAACTTTATTTATCAATTCAAATGTTTAAATCCAGTTATGAAAATAAGATGTTCCAACCCATTGCAGCATCTATTGGCTGGTGTTTCCCAGAATTTACAACTGGAGATATTACTAAACTACCAAAGGTATCAGT
>JAESTH010000193.1 GCA_016763695.1 Alcanivoracaceae bacterium | reverse complement strand
AAAGCCCCACAACAAGTAAAAGATTTTGCCAATGCCCCAGAGTTAAGGAATCTTACAGACGGAGAAAATTTGTATAGAACCCGTTGTTCTTCTTGTCACACAATTGATGGCAATAAAAATAAAGGAATTGGACCAGATTTACTTGGTGTCAACCAAAAAAGAGACAGAACGTGGTTAATTAATTGGCTAAGAGCGCCAGATAAGATGTTAAAAGAGAAGGATCCTATTGCGATAAAACTTTTTAATGAGTATAACCAAGTTGTAATGCCAAATATGAGTTTAAGTCAAGTAGATGTCATGGATTTGATCAAGTACATGTCTGAGGAAACTGATAAAGTATTGGGTAAAAACCTAAAAAATAAGTCCTTAGTTACAAAAAACAATGAATCTATAGTGGCTAAACAGGGTGATGTCGTAGCAGTCATGAACTCATGGATTAGAGAGGCCATGCCAGGTGCAAAAGTTAATGGCGGTTACATGACTCTAATTAATGTAAATGAAAAGGAAGTGAAATTACTTTCTGTTTATTCCGATGCATTTGAAAAAGTAGAAATTCATAAAATGTCAATAGTCGATGGAATGATGGAGATGGCAGAACTTTCCGAGCTTGTTATACCAGCAGGGAGTCAAGTTCATTTGAAGCCAGGAAGTACGCATTTAATGTTAAAGCGCCCTAACAGAGACTTGGTTAGTGGTGATGTTATTGGCTTAGTATTGACTTTTTCATCTGGTGTGTCACAAAAGTTAAATGTTATAATTGCCAATAAATAATTTCAAATTATAGGATGTGGATTCTATTGAGGTCTATTCATAACTATGGTCAATGTGGTCTATATTCCCACTGTCCATAGTTATGAATAGACCTCTAATGTATAACATATTCTATTTTGATTAAATCACAATAAAATATGAGTAAATAAAATGATAATAAGACTGCTTTTAATTTTAAATTTTTTAATACTTTTTTCTTTTCCAACCCATGCCGAAGTAGAGTCAAGTGCATTGACAACAAACAAAGATAATCCAGTGAAAGTTGTTTTTGAGACATCGCTGGGATCATTTACAATTGAGCTATTTGCAGATAAAGCCCCTGTGACTGTTAACAACTTTCTTAAATATGTAAATGAAGGATTTTATAAAAACACCTTATTTCATCGAGTGGTGCCTGATTTTGTAATTCAAGCGGGTGGTTTTGAAAGCAAGATGAAAATGAAACGGACTCGCCCTGCCATCATCAATGAGTCATTAAATGGGATGAAAAATATTCGAGGGAGTATATCTATGGCACGAAAACGCTTGCCAGATAGTGCAACTTCACAGTTTTTTGTCAATCTGAATGATAATGATGTCCTTAATCAAAGGGGCAGTCAATTTGGCTATACAGTTTTTGCAAAGGTAACAGAAGGCATGGATGTGATTGATAAAATTGCAGGTGTTCAAACCTTTATATTTCGTCAATTTAAAGATGTCCCTACAGAAGATGTGCTGATACTTTCTGCCAAGCAAATAGGTACACTCTCTAACGCCGCTGATGTCTCTGCAAAACAAAGTAGCAATAAGGAATATATTCTTGGGAAACAGTATTTTGAGTTAGAAAATAAAGTGACCAAGGTCAGTTCAAAAAAAGTTGAAGTGATTGAAATATTTTCCTATGGTTGCCCACACTGCTATAGTTTTGAATCAACAATAAAAAGATGGAGAAAATCTCTATCTACAGATGTTGAATTCAAACGTGAGCCAGCAGTTTGGAATGGATTAATGCGTTTATATGCTCATGCTTTTTATACGGCACAAGATCACAACAAACAAGAAGAATTACATGATAGCTTGTTTTCAGAAATAGTTATTGAAGGTACTCCTTTACTTTCAGAAGCAACATTTGGGTCTTTTTTTAATGAACATGGTATTGGAAATGATGAGTTCTCTGCAAAATTTGACTCTAAAAAAGTATCTGATCTCGTTACAAAAGCTGCTGTCTTTACACAGGTTTATAAAATTCAGGATATTCCTGCGATGATTGTGAATGGTAAATATCGTGTTAGTCTTGAATCAGCAGGAGGAAAGGAAGAAATGCTGAAAATAGTTGATTACTTGATCCAGAAAGAACAAAAATTATAAGTTAAACTCTAATTGTATGATCTACCTCATCTGTTTGTTTTTGCCAACAGTTGAGAATACAAATGTATTAATTGCATTATCTGGGTAATGGCGAGGTTATTGAAAGAATAGGATTGTTCTGATGGCAGTTGAGGATAAATAACATGCTTTGAAATGACTACACAAATTTAGTAAATAAAAAACCTGTAAAAGTACAGATACTTTTACAGGTTTTTTTATGTACTCTACTTTATTGAGAGTTGGGTTCAAATGTCTGTCTATCAACCGCTATTTGATCAATTAGATCAATGTCAATAAACAGCGGTAAGTAAGAGTTTACTAACCAGGAGAATAGTTGGTTGACATAAAATACGCCACTGGTTATTACCCCACTTTGTCCCCCTGGGATTACTTGATCAATAATAGGGCCTGCTGGTGTCATTTCTCCAACAAATCTTCTGGCAGGGCCACTGGCAAACATAAAGCCATTTAAAGTATTGGCTCTGATATTATGGCTTGAGGCATCTAATACCTGATAGCCGCCTGATCTTGAGATACCATCTAATCCATTTATGGTGCTAAATCCAAATAAGCCGTTTGGAACACTCAAACTGCTGCCTAATACATGATCAAAAGAAATTCTATGTAACTTACCCCATCGATAGTCATTAATATCAGTAGAATTAGCAAAAGCTGGTGCAAACTCATCACTTGCCAGTAAATCTAAAGCTTGTTTTAAGCTGGCAAGAATAATGAAATCTCTGGCATCTTCAGGAGTCGGAGCATTAGGATTGGTAAAGAAATTAAGACCTGATGCACCGATACCATGGTTTATTGGAAAATCATCAAGTAAGTGTTTAAAAGCATTAAAAGCAAACTTACTACCTGGCAAATGTGGTGATAATACAGTTTGTCCAATGGCTGCATCTGTACCATTTATTGTGGCATCAATGGTATTACGTATCGCCAGTGAGCGCCATGTGGAATAAAGTGTAGCAGCTATAGAGTAATTTATTTCATCTTCGCTTGGTTCGCTTAACGCAAATGGATTTTCAAAAGGATCATATCCTTCAGCTACACCTGTTGGCATGCTGTAATCCCAGGTCAATAATTTTTCCAGGGCATATAAAATTTGTGGATCAGCCCAAAACTGTTGGATACCAGCCCAAGCGTCATCTTCTATTGCATTTTCAAACGCGCCAAGAATGTGTGGCATGATTAATTCTGCATCTAAAGACTGGGTATTTGCTTGCCATACTTTCATATCGGTTGCATTAACTTCCCCTAAGCCAATAGCATTGATCATCAACCTATCAATTCTTCCCATACGATAAGCGGAATAGCCTCCTTGAGAAATATAATATAAACCGCCACCTGGACGTAACTGATTGAGTACATTATTATCAGTAGAAACACCAATTGGGTCGTTATTAGCATTAGCAAACCAACCTTGAACAGGGTTTTCCCAATGGGGCATTTCAGCTTCAGGAATAATTTCATGTTTCACAGCTTGATTGACCTGAGGGTTGCTCACTGGCAGCCACTCATTTTTATGTGCGCCAGTTCCATCACGGATAAACATGGGAGGAGAGCCATCTGGTGCCATCATGGTTTGTAAATCTTCACGAATAGGCACTTCAACTCCGGTATAATAGGCAATGTTGCCGTGTATATCGGCGACACCAAAGTTCTGTGATCCAACATCAAAGTTGGTTAATGCCTGTCTGAATTCAAATATATCTTGAGATTTGGTCATATCAAAAAAAGCTTGAATTTCTTGGGTGGCTCCAAAACCAGTGTACTGCATACTAACAGCTCTATTATTTGCTGAATCTATACTTAAAATCGGGCCATTGTTTCTTCTGGGAATAACAAAAGTAATTCCGCCAGCATCATAACCAACGTGTTGGTTTTCAACATTGTCCTGTATGCCATCACCAATTATATTGGCATAATAAATTTGAAATATCCACTGGATAGGTTCTTCTTGGCCTTTATAAACAGTAAATGCAGGCAAGCCAAATAAATTGGTTTTAATGTCTTCAAAATAGAAATCCGTTTCATCAACCGGGTGAACAGTACTACCCCAGCATAAGTATTGATTACAGCCCTGGGCAATGACGGGAGCACCAGGAAACCCAACACCTGCGACATTAAGCTCAACTTCACCTTCATTTTCAACATACAAATGAATAGGGTAAAACACAGATGGATAATCTAAGGCTAAATGTGGATCATTGGCAATTAATGGGAAACCACTCTGGGTATGTTCGCCAGATATTGCCCAAATGTTTGAGCCAATATCTTTGTTGCCATCATTTTT
>JAESTH010000192.1 GCA_016763695.1 Alcanivoracaceae bacterium | reverse complement strand
TTAGCCCGTGAAGGGATTGAGGTTGAAAGAAAGGCACGTAATATCACTATACACCATTTTAAAATACTCGAAATTAATAACGATAGCCACAGACAAACCATCAAATTTGAAATCAAAGTCTCCAAAGGCACCTACATAAGAACCTTGCTTGAAGACTTTGCCAACATCTGTGGTAGCTATGCACACATGACCAGCTTGCATAGAACCGAACTTGGAATATTGAAAAATAGCGATGCAATGCTTAGCATTGAACAACTACAACAGGCCAGCAACCCGCACCAACTCTTATTAAACATGGATGCCGCATTAATTGAATATGATAAGGTACAATTAAATTCCAAGCAAATTCAGACCCTTATCCATGGCTTGCGTTTTGAAACAGAACTACAAGCAAAGATATATCGTATTTACGATGAAAATAATAAATTTGTCGGGCTGGGAGAGGCACAATTTAATGGCCAATTTAAAGTTAAGAATTTATTTTTGAAGTCCTATCAGAATTAAGATAGAACAGGAGACAGGACATGTCCTGTCTCTACAGTAGGGCAATCTACGCTGCTGTATTACTGATTATTTTCATGCCACGAGATACACTATTTAAAGCTTGATCCAAATCATCTATGATATCATCCACATCTTCCAGACCTACTGATAATCGCAAAAGACTCGGGCTAATCAAATGTTTCACCAGTTCTTCATCACTGTAAGTAGAGTGAGTCATTGAGGCAGGATGTTGGATAAGCGTTTCGGTATCTCCCAGGCTTACTGCACATAATATCATTTGTAAATGGTTGACAAAATTCTCACCAACTTCTCTAGAGCCATCAACCTCAAAAGCAATCATACCACCTGCTTTCAACATTTGCTTTTTCGCCAATGCATAATATTCAAAATCTGGCAAACCTGGAAAATATACTTTACTAACCTGAGGATGATCATTTAAAAAATTGGCCACTTTCATGGCATTACTACAGTGCCGGTCCATACGTACATGCAAAGTTTTCAAACCTCTTAGTATTAATGCTATATCCATCGCAGAAATAACCGAACCCGTCATATCTTTTAAACCATAGTAACGTATGGTCTCAAGCGTTTCACTGTCACCAATGACAAATCCTGCAATCAAATCGCCATGACCACCCAAATATTTAGTAGCCGAATGCACCACTAAATCTGCACCTAACTCTATAGGTCTTTGTAAATAAGGAGTACAGTAAGTATTATCAATAATTAACTTTGCATCTGTATCTTTAGTGATTTTCGCCAGTGCCTGAATATCAATTAAGCGCATATTTGGATTGGCAGGCGTTTCACCATAAACAATTTTTGTCTTGGCAGAAATTAATTTAATTAAATTATCGCTATCAGTCAGGTCACAGTAAGTTATCCTCACACCAAACTTTTTTAAACCGTGCTCCAAAAAACTAAAAGTACAACCATAAAGCGTTGTATCTGCAATGATTTCATCTCCCGGCTCAATCAATGACCAAAAAGCCGAAGTAATTGCACCCATTCCAGATGCAGTTGCCAATGCAGCCTCTGCCCCTTCTAAATTAGCAATCCTCTGCTCAAGCAACGCTTGACTAGGTGTACCAAGGCGAGAATAAATATAATGACTATTCTCTCCCTCAAATGCCATTGCTCCTTGTTTAACACTTTCAAATGCAAAAGTAGAAGTCATATAGATAGGTGGATTTAAAGAGCCATGAAATTGTTTGGCGTCATAACCATAGTGAATAGCTCGGGTTTGAAATTTAACATCTTTTTTCATTTTGTATGACCTTGATTTTAATTGTTACATATTCTAACTAAATGTTTATGTTTTAAAATAATTATTCTGTAACTTATTCCTTACATTAATATTAATTATTTTATAAGATATTCAATTTAAAGCTTTTTATGCTGTTTGCTTTTCGTTACAATCAAATAATGAAAATAAAGCTTACCACCGAAAATAAATTAGGCCTTTCAAAAGAGATATTGGCACTGATAGCAGAAAACGATGTTGACGTAAAAAGAGTAGAAGTCGTTACAGGTATAATGTACCTGGAAACAGAAGAACTGGACAAACACGTTGAACGAGATCTGGCATCGAAGATGATGCAAATTGACGGTGTAAAATGGGTTGAAAGTATCAACCTCATGCCCGCCTATGAAAAAAACCTTTTTTTGACCTCCTTGTTAAATGCTGTCCCTGATCCGGTTTTTGGCATTAACAATAAAGGCCTGATCATTTATCAAAATGAAAAAGCCCAGCTTACTTTTAAATTACCCAACAATCAGAAACTTGCTATTAAAGATATTTTTTCCGAAGATGATTGGGCAACAAAAATTGATATCGCCGCTTCTGGTCCATTACCAGTAAACATCGATACCATATCAGGCTCAATGCTAGTTGAAGTTCGAGCAATAACTCAACAAACAGATGACAAGCAAAAAGGCA
Source organism: Alcanivoracaceae bacterium (assembly GCA_016763695.1). Lineage (GTDB taxonomy): Bacteria > Pseudomonadota > Gammaproteobacteria > Xanthomonadales > Marinicellaceae > NORP309. The sequence continues at coordinate 6,560 of JAESTH010000192.1, read as the reverse complement.
TTGGTGCTGTACTAGTATTCCATAAACCTGAAAATATTGCCACTCGCTCACATATGATAGATGGTGCTGATATTAAAGGTTTTGAAAGTCTGGTCGTTGAAAATATTAAAATGCAAGATATTATTAATCGCGCAAAACACATGAGCAACACCCAAGTACCCCTGGTTATTTATGGAGAATCTGGTGTGGGCAAAAAAACCCTTGCTCAAGCCATTCATCATTCAAGCAACAGAAAAAATAAATTATTTTCTACCGTGGATTGCTCTTCAACCAAACCTTCACAAATGGAGGCAGAGTTATTTGGATTGGCAAACCCAAGCAGTGGCAAAGCTGGACTGCTGGAAATCACCGATGGTGGTACCATTTATTTACAATCCATTCAAAACATGTCACAAACTTGCCAGCAACAACTATTAAACTTTATCGAAACCAATAATTTTCTACGCATTGGCGGTAAAATAAAAAGACAGGCCAATATTAAAATCATTGCATCAAGCCCATCGCCACTCAATGAATATGTCGATGCCAAACAGTTCAACAGCGATTTGTTTTATGCACTGGATATCACCCAACTTAAAATTCCTGCACTGCGAGAGCGGCAAGAAGACATTAAACCTTTAATTACCTATTTTTTACAACTGTTTAGAAACCAAGGAGGCAAAGATGTTAAGGAATTAACATTTGCAGCTTTGAATAAAATTAAATCCTATTATTGGCCCGGCAACATCTCACAATTAAAAGATATTTTATACAAAAGCAATATGGTGGCGACAGAAAAAATAATAGATGCTGAACACATAGAAATTGATGGGCATGTGCATATAGAAAGCAATCTGGAAAACCGTAGTTTGCCACAAGCCGTGGCTGAATTTGAAAAACATTTTTTACAGCACTGGTATCAAAAATACTCATCAACACGCAAATTAGCATCACAACTTGGGGTCTCACACACGACAATCGCACAAAAACTCAACAAATATGAGATTAAATAAATTTAGCGATGAAACCAGCAAATACCGCACAAAGGATACACAGTACCTCGCTATCAAATTAATATATACTTATTGCTAAAAATTATAATGAATAATGAAATTAAAGCATCATATTTGCTAGAATAGCACACAATATTACAAATCAATTTTTGGAGAGTTTTTCATGGCCATAAACACGCCACATGGGGGCAAGTTAGTCAACCTCATTCCTAGTCAACAACAGATAACTGTTTTAAAAAAAGAAACATTAAACTTGGCCAGCTGGGATCTAAGCGAACGCCAAGTTTGTGACCTTGAATTATTGCTTAACGGCGGTTTTTCACCACTCACCGGCTTTATGAATAAGAATGATTACGACTCTGTTCTGAAAGAGATGCGCCTAGCTGATGGTACCTTATGGCCAATACCAATAACCTTAGATGTTGATCAAAAAATCGTAAAACAACTTAAACAAGGAGATCGTCTTGCACTAAGAGATGCTGAGGGAGTAGCGCTGGCAATTATTACTGTTGCGGATATTTGGAAAGTAGATAGGCAAGCTGAGGCTATGGCTGTTTACGCAACGACAGATGAAAAACATCCCGCTATTAATTATTTAAACAAGCACACTCGTGATTATTATATAGGCGGAGAAATTGAAGGCTTACAATTACCTGTACATTATGATTATAGAAAGCACAGGCACACTCCCGTTGAACTAAGAGAAAAATTTAAGCGACTGACTTGGGATAAAGTGGTTGCATTTCAAACACGAAATCCAATGCACAGAGCCCATCAAGAACTGACATTCCGAGCAGCAAAGAATGTTCAGGCCAATCTTCTTATTCACCCAGTTGTAGGCATGACTAAACCTGGTGATATTGACCATTTTACCCGCGTAAAATGCTATGAAGAATTATTGAAAAAGTTCCCTGACAGAACCACAACACTTTCATTATTACCATTGGCAATGCGTATGGGCGGGCCAAGAGAAGCCCTCTGGCATGCCTTAATACGAAAAAACTTTGGTTGCTCACATCTTATTGTCGGCAGAGATCATGCTGGCCCTGGTGATGATTCAAATGACAAACCATTTTATGGTGCCTATGAAGCCCAAGAACTATTGCAAAAATATGAAGATGAAATCGGCATAAAAATGGTTGCTTTTGAAATGATGGTCTATTCTTCTGACAGGGCAGAATATGTACCTGTATCAGAGGTAAAAGAAGGCGAAAATATATTAAATATTTCTGGCACCGAACTGCGTAGACGATTGCAGGAAGGCCTAGATATTCCCTCCTGGTTTTCTTACCCTGAAGTGGTTAAAATCTTGCAAAAAAGTCATCCTCCTAGAAATAAACAGGGCTTCACAATATTTTTTACTGGTTTATCAGGCTCAGGTAAGTCAACCATTGCCAATGCACTCATGGTCAACCTGATGGAAATGATTGAGCGCCCTATTTCCCTGTTAGATGGGGATATAGTGCGTAAAAACCTATCATCAGAACTGGGTTTCTCGCGCGAACACCGTAACCTTAATGTACTGAGAATCGGTTATGTAGCCAGCGAAATTACCAAAAATGGCGGTATAGCCATTTGCGCTCCCATTGCCCCATATCTTGAAACAAGAAATCTGGTACGTCAGGAAATAGAACCGTTGGGTGGCTTTTTAGAAATCCATGTCGCCACCTCTGTTGAAGTTTGTGAAACTCGTGACCGCAAAGGACTATATGCCAAAGCCAGAGCTGGTATCATCAAAGAATTTACAGGTATCAGCGACCCATATGAATCACCAGTAAACCCTGAAGTTATTATTGATACAGAGTATTGCAAACCAGCTGAAGCTGCTCAAAAAATCATACTTAAACTTGAAGCCATGGGCTTAATTAAATAAATGAGTAAACAAGAGCCCAAAATTGGGGTGCTTATCACCAATTTGGGCTCTCCAGATACGCCTGATAAAAAGTCCGTAAGAAAATACCTCAAGCAATTTCTCAGTGACAAACGTGTTATCCAACCCATTATCCCTCGATGGATTTGGTGGTTGATTCTCCATGGTATTATTTTAAATACCCGCCCCAAAAAATCAGCCAAACTATACCTATCTATCTGGGACAGCTTTGGAAAAGGCGCTCCTTTGGTTGCTATCACCAATAAACAACTCAGTGCATTAAAGAAGAAATTTAAAGATGCAGGCATAACAATTAGCATGGTGATGCGCTATGGCAAACCAAGTATTGAACAAAGTATTAAACAATTTCACGATCAGGGCATTGAAAAAATTATTGTACTGCCATTGTACCCACAATACTCACAAACCACCACGGAATCAACTTTTGATATCATTCACGCACTGGCAAATACTTGTCAAGACTTCCCTAAATATGAGTTAATTAATGATTATCATCAATGCCCTTTATATATCAGCGCACTAAAAAACAGTATTGAAAATCACTGGCAACAGCATGGCAAACCGCAAAAGCTCATCATTTCTTTTCACGGTATTCCACAGGTTTATTGTGATAACGGTGATATCTATCCGCAGCAATGTTATGCCACAGCAAATTTACTGATCAAAGAACTGGCATTAAAAAAGGATGAATACATTATATGTTTTCAATCACGTTTCGGCAAGCTTGAATGGCTTAAACCCTACCTGGATGTCACACTGCGATCTTTACCATCACAAGGCATATCCAATGTACAGGTTATTTGCCCTGGTTTTGCTGCTGACTGTCTAGAAACATTAGAAGAAATCGAACATGAAAATAAACAGTATTTCCTACAGGCCGGAGGAAAACAGTACAGCTACATCCCGGCCTTAAATGATAATAAAGATCACATCAATTGTTTAGCAAGCATAATATCCAATCAATTAAAGAACAATCAATAAACATAAGCACTTATTCCTCCCGCCACTTTTTCCACTAGAACCCCATACGATTTAAGGGAATGAAAACCTATACACCCTTTTTAATACTGTTGCATATTGTTTAAAAAATGAGCCTGTATTATATGGAATATCGTATTTCTTGGCGATCTCCATCACTTTTATCGACATATCCACATATCGATGTGCAGGTATTGCGGGGAAAAGATGGTGCTCAATTTGACAACTTAAATGACCAGTCAATATATGAAACCATCGGCTACCAGAGAGATTAGAAGAACCCAGCATTTGACGGTGATACCACTGTCCTCGACTTTCATTTTTACATTCTTCCTCACTAAAAGTGTGAACATCCTCGGTAAAGTGACCACAAAAAATAATAGTTGCAGTCCATAAATTTCTTATGATATTGGCAATGAAGTTTCCTGCAATAACAGGTAACATCATAGGTCCAGAAATCAGAGGGAAGAAAATATAGTCTTTAAATATTTGTCGAGTTGCCTTGCCAAAAAAATTGCTTTTCAACTCAGCATCAGTAACCTGACTACTTCTATTGTTTTTTTTCTGACCGATAAACACCCGCTCTGCTGCCATCTCGTGATAGGCAATACCCCACTCAAAAAACAGACTCAAATTAATATAGGTTATAAACTGCCATAAGTTTTTCTTACGCCACTTAATGTCATCGCTCAAACGTAACAAGCCATATCCAAAATCACGATCCTTTCCAATAATATTGGTGTAAGTATGGTGTTCATAATTATGGATACGCTTCCATGAACCTGCATCACAGGCAATATCCCATTCAAAATGACGAGAATTAATATTCGCATCATTCATCCAGTCATACTGTCCATGTAAAACATTATGGCCAATTTCCATATTGTCTAGTATTTTAGAAAGAGACAATGAAACCACACCCAGCAGCCAAAATAGCGGATGGATAAACCCCATCACCATTGTTATACGGCCTAGTATCTCTGCAGATCTCTGTATACGGATTATCCTGCGAATATAATTGGCATCACGCTTGCCTATGTGACTTGATGTTTCATCACGAATTACATCCAAATCTATTGCTAATTGCTTATATTGTTGTTTGCTTAATTTATTTATCATAATGATTTTTTAAAGGTTTATGGTTACATTACCAACAGGTACTGAAATACATATTTGCACCTCTTCACTACCTGTATCAGAAAATACTTTTGTCAGAGTGTTATAAACTATTCCCTGTTGCTTTTGACAAATACATTGATGGCAGATACCCATGCGGCAACCTGTGGTGGGTGACAAGCCTGCTGATTCCGCTATTTCTAACAAGCTGTGAGTTTTTTTACTTGTTGACTCAACCTCAATACAAGATTGCTTAAACACAATTGTGCCTGATGTTTTAATATCTAGATTGACAACAGGTGCTGGGCCAAAATATTCATAACGAATATCTTCTTCAGCAACATTACTCCCTAGCAACAATTGTTTAGTGGCCTGAATCATACCTGTGGGGCCACAGATATAACTAACTCTGTTTTTAAAATCAGAGCAATATTGCTGCAAATGTGCCAAACAAATACGACCAGATTGACTGCTATTAACAAATGAAACACTTAATCCTTGGCATTTTTCGACCTGCTGTTGCAACTCCCCTACAAAAAGATGATCAATACCATGAGTATAATATAATAAGTGAATATCAATAGCCTGCCGAGACCGTAGCGCCTCCGAAATTATACTTCTAAAAGGCGTAATACCACTGCCTCCAGCAATTAACAATAATGACCGATTTAAATTATTGACAATAAAGTGACCTTTGGCGGCAGAAATATTGATGATTTGTCCTTTCTTTAATGTATTATATAACCAAGGGGTGATACATCCCTGTTGCTGCTTACGTATGGTTAATTCAATGACTCCAGATTTTGTATAGAGGCCAGGTGCCGATGAGATACTGAATATACGAGACATGTATGCACCATTTTTTTCTACACTGATTTCCACATATTGCCCTGCTTCGAAGCCTTTCCAGTACTTGGATACTTTTAGAACTAAACTATATACTTCCTTGTTCTCATCTCTGATCTTTATCAATTTAGCTCTATAGGCATCTACAGTCCAGAATGGAAAAAACACCTGCACAAGTGGCTCAAAAAAGCCTTTAAAGCTTTTATTATTTACCAAAGCCTTAGCTAGCCACTGGTATACCTTACTCACCATAACACCTCTCAATAATATATTTATTTATAATTAAGCGTACAAGTGTATACTTATAATTAGAGTAAACCACCTAAATATAAGCTATTAACAATTTTTTCTGAATTCTTTAGATACACGCGTATATTTTAAACAGCTTGTCCTGATTCTATATTTGCTTTCATTATCTATACAAATAACTTGTAAGGTGCATTTTTTAAAGGCAGACTAAAAAAATACAGGTAAAATACACACATGAAAATTAATATAAATTGTGATTTAGGTGAAGGCATGGGTAATGATGAAGAGTTAATGCCTTATCTTGATTCCTGCAATATCGCTTGTGGCGGTCATTTTGGTAATAAAGACACCATGAAAGAAGCCATAATGTTAGCCATAAAACATAATGTTAAGGTTGGAGCTCATCCTTCATTTCCTGATCAACAAAATTTTGGCAGAAAAGTGATGAAACTTTCAGCCACTGAGTTGCAGAATTCCCTGTACCATCA
>JAESTH010000191.1 GCA_016763695.1 Alcanivoracaceae bacterium | reverse complement strand
TTGTAAACCGCTTCTTCATAAGCGTATTCGTTGAGTGAATTGCCGCCATAGTTGTTGCTTTGGCGCATCTCGGAGACCACATACATGGAGGAGTTGAAGTAGAAGTGTTCTCCTGCCAGTTGCTCCTCATCTACATAGGAATCATCCGTGAGTCGATCCTGTACTGTATAAAGTGGAAAGTCTGCTCGATCACTGGAATCAGTTGATAAGGGTTTATAAGTCCATTCGGTTATTAAATTATGAACAGGTTTCGTCACAGTTGCTACTAAACCAGCTGTTATGCTATCGTTTCGAGTGAGGAAAAACTCTCCTGATACTGTGTCGTTTTCACTAACTACGATGTTATTTGCAATGATACTTTTTGCAACATCACTCATGCCAGAATAGTAATCATTAATGTATTGATTGATTAGCTGGTCTCCTGGGACAGAACACTTTCATTGAATTTAATGACTGTTGGATCGCACACTAATGAGCCACCTGGCTCGGCTCCATTACTCCTGTATGTACAAGCCAGTCGGTTAAAGTAATCTTCATCACCATCTCCAAAGAAGTCTCCAGTTACAGTGCCTGAGCCTATTTTCCTGTAAATGGGAGCCGTTTGATCTATTACTTCAACGCCTGTTGCAGAAATTATTATTTCACCATTACTATCAGTCAATGGTTCAATGATGTAAGCTTTATGCCCATAAACAGACTGATCATTTTTTGCAAAATTGCCACCATGATCATAAAAATCAAACCTTTTCAGAGGGCCATGTTGAATCAATTCTTCACTATTTATATGGGAACAAATAACGGCATCTACTGAACCAACAGGATCGTCCAAGTGTACTTGATTCGATTCATCAAATAAAAAAGCAGTTCCACTAAGATGTATGACCTCTGCGGTGACACAAACATCAATTAAGACATTATCTGGATCAGGCACTAATAGATCGTTAATACCATCTGAATTAACATCTGAGAAATAAAAATGAGCTGCAGCATCTTTAGGTTTACAGGTATAATCATCTGTACCTGTATCTCCGCACTTAATATCTATCCCAGGAAAATCTATAAATGTCTCAGAGTCAAATAAACCTGTTGAAAGTTTACCTGTATTCAATTTATAGTGCCATTTACGAGCAATTCCTGTAGTTCTACTTCTATTAGCCACATAGAGAAAGTCCTCTAAACCATCAGCATTAAGGTCAGTATAAAGACCGTAGGTTCTTATCATGGTATTTTCACCAGATTCAGTTAAACCTAACTGATCAGCGGTCTTTTTAGTAAAGTCATTGGGGTTGCTCACGAGATTATAGAAATGAGCTTCAATTAACTCTCCTTTATATCCATTGATGATCATATCTACGTAACCATCTTGGTTGAAATCTTTTAGGGCAAAGGATTGTTCAATGCTGGTATTTATTGTATTGATACTGATTGTTGTAATATATTCTTCTGCACCAAAACTTGGGTTATAGCTACATATCTGTGCACCCACAGTCCCTGTACATGAATTCTGGATAACTTGTTTACCAAGATTTTTTCTATAATAAATATTCCGTTCACAGATTTGTGTATCACAGTTTTGTTGTTTATTTCTTGCGTAAATCAACTCTGGCAATCCATCATTGTTTATATCTGCTGATCTTATATTTCTATTTAAACCAATCACTGGACCCTGATTCTCATATTTAGGAATAGGTGTCGGATAAAACCTAAAGAAATTATCAACATTGGCTGAACCTGAGGAACTTTGATCAATCTCTTCGCCTTTCCACATAGCAATTTCGTAGAAACCATCATCACTCTCTGGAAATAATACTAAGTCGGTTATGCCATCACCGTTATAATCGGCGTTAGCCCCGCCATTAGTAATTGGCAATATACGACCCGTCAAACTCAAGTAGCCTTTAAGTTCACTCATGGCGTTATAGAAAAGCAAGGTATTGCCACCTGAAATCAGTTCTTTACTGCCATCACCCGTTATATCAGGACCAATACGCAGAGTACTCAAGTCAATGGCATCATTTATACCATTAGGTGTAATGCTGGAAAATCCACTTTGACTAGATGCACTATCATTAAAGGCGACTATCATTTCTGATGTCATCACTTCTGATTCTATCTGTGTTAAACCATTGGCATCTGGTTTAATCATTTTGTAAGTTTGAGTGCCTTGCCAACTTGTTTGAATGAGCGTACGTAGCGTGCTAACACTTGTGCCAGCCTGTTCTGTCACATAATCCAGTAATAAGAGCCCTTCACTGTTATCTCCTTGGTAGTTAAAACCATAGGTACGATATACCCCTTGTGGCGTGGTGATAACAATGTTATTTAGTCTTTTACTATTTTCGGTTTTTTCATTGGCTAGATATTTAATTGCGTAAGCTTTTAGTCTATCTTGATAGTTAAAAGCAATTATGCGGTTACCTGGGGCATTGTCTTTGCCTGTATAGAATATTTGAGCAAGCAGCCATTCATTGCTACCATGTACGTCATAATCGTAGATGATGTTGTTACCAAAACTGTCCATTTCCTTGACCAATTGCCATGTGGTTTCTTGCTCATTATTAGGTGATTGTTGTTGCACATATGTATTGGTGCGACCTGATTTAGTTTGTACTGTATACCCTGCTGTTGTTTTAGTTATTTTTGCAAAGCTATTTTGCTCAGTGTGGTATTGGCCACCAATTGCCCAGTATTGACTATCACTTGGCTGTACGTTATCTTTTAACATCAACCTTTGGCCATCTAAACACAAACGATCTGATGTACTGCCTCCTAATTGCACTGCAACATTTTTACCATCTTGTGCCAAAGTCTGTGGACAACGATAAATACTGGAGCCAGCTGATATGGACCAGCCTATGCCCAAGGTACCATTGCCGCCTTTGGATGAGTAGTTAACCGAAACACTTGGGGTCATGCCATTGCGTCCTGGGGGAATGGATAAGGGCAGGTTGTAGGTGGCTGCTCCACCTGATACGCCGCCTGAACCAGGGATGGGACCAGCGCCTACCTGGTGGGTAAATTGATTGTTAATGGGATCTATATCCGCATCTCCTACTTCAAGTATTTCTATATCATAACAGTCAGTGATACAGGGCAGAATTGTCAACAATTCTGATTCTGCAATAGCCACAGTTGCCGAGGAATTGGCAGCATAGCTATCTTTGTGTAACTCAAACCTAAAATCTCCAGCAACCATAACATCACACTGAAAATCCTTGACTAAAAAGGAGTCCGTTAATGTTGGGATGTTATTACCACATATATTGGCTAAAGGGTGTAAGCCATTAGGGATATTGGTGCTATTGGCTGAATTTGCCACCCTGATATAAGGCGTTAATCCAGTGTAGGCAAAATCCGAAAACCATGCAAGACTGAGTTTACAGGCCTGGCTTGAATTAAGGTCGCAACTGCTGTTGTTTGTTA
>JAESTH010000190.1 GCA_016763695.1 Alcanivoracaceae bacterium | reverse complement strand
ATTCATATCAACAACTCTATAAACAATCGATAGAATCCAGAGAGTCAAATGCACAATATTGGAAACAGCAAGCTTCTAGATTGGATTGGATAAAACCATTTACCAAAATCAGACACTCACATTGGAGCAATGAAGAAGTAGAGATTAAATGGTTTGAAGATGGTGTGATAAATGTCAGTGAAAATTGTATAGATAGACATCTACAGGATAAAGCGCAGCAAACGGCCATTATTTGGGAAGGAGATGACCCACAACAATCTTTACAGATCAGCTATCAACAACTACACGATGAGGTCTGTCAGTTTGCGAACACCTTAAAATCTCTGGGAGTTAAAAAAGGAGACCGAGTGACCTTATATATGCCAATGATTCCTGAGGCAGCCTATGCGATGCTTGCCTGTGCACGGATTGGGGCGATACACTCAGTTGTATTTGGTGGTTTTTCGGCTGAAGCGCTGGCCGGGAGAATTGATGATTGTGACTCACACTTTATTGTGACAGCAGATGAAGGCATACGTGGAGGTAAAAAGATTCCCTTAAAACAAACTGTAGATAAAGCCATAGCAATATGTTCAACAGCTATCAAGCATTCGCTAGTGGTTAAATATACCAATGCAGATACGCCCTGGAACGACAAAATCGATGTAGATTACCTGACATACAAAAAAGACATGGCCAGTGTTTGTAAGCCTGAGCCGATGTCAGCAGAAGACCCTCTATTTATTCTCTACACATCTGGTTCAACTGGTAAACCTAAAGGCGTATTACACACCACTGCGGGTTACCTTTTATATGCGAGTCTTACCCATGAAATAGTATTTGATTATCATGATGGCGATATCTATTGGTGTACAGCTGATGTGGGTTGGATTACTGGTCATAGCTATGTGGTTTATGGACCACTGGCCAATGGTGCTACAACCTTGATGTTTGAAGGTGTACCCAATTACCCAGATGCCAGTCGTATCTGGCAGGTTTGTGATAAACATCAGGTTAATATTTGTTACACAGCTCCTACCGCAATCCGTGCATTAATGCGTGAAGGAGATGGGCCAGTTAAAAAAACCAGCAGAAAAAGCTTAAAAATACTGGGTTCAGTGGGTGAGCCCATCAACCCAGAAGCATGGGAGTGGTACTATCATGTGGTTGGCGAAGGCCGATGCCCGATTGTTGATACCTGGTGGCAGACAGAAACAGGTGGAATTATGATTACACCATTAGCAGGTGTCACTGATTTAAAGCCAGGAGCAGCTAGCATGCCATTTTTTGGTGTACAACTGGCTTTACTGGATGTAGATGGCAATGAATTGCAGGGAAATGATCAAAGTGGATTCTTAGTTATTAAAGATTCATGGCCAGGACAGGCGCGCAGTTTATACGGTAATCATGAGCGGTTTATAGAGACTTATTATTCCCAATATTCTGGGTATTATTTCACAGGTGATGGAGCCAGGCGAGATGAAGATGGTTATTATTGGATTACCGGACGGGTAGATGACGTGATCAATGTTTCTGGGCATCGCATGGGTACAGCCGAAGTGGAAAGTGCGCTGGTTGAGCATGAGTTAGTTGCTGAGGCGGCTGTTGTTGGGATTCCTCATGAAATTAAAGGTCAGGGCATATACGCTTTTGTGACTTTGATTTCTGGCAGTGAACCCAGTGAAGAGCTGAAAAAAGAACTGGTTTTAGAAGTCCGAGAAATCATAGGAGCTATAGCAAAACCTGATGCTATTCAGTTTACCCAAGTATTACCGAAAACACGCTCGGGCAAAATTATGCGCAGGATTTTACGAAAAATTTCAATTGGCGATATCCATGACCTGGGAGATACCTCAACTCTGGCAGAGCCAGCAGTGGTAGATTCATTAATCGAAGGTAGGGTTGATGTCTAAAAAACACATCATCATCGTCGAAGATGAGCCTAGCATTTTGGCAAATTATCAAGCGGCTTTACAACGACAGGGTTATACCACACAAGGATACGCAGAGTTGACTCAAGCCAAAAAGGCCTTGAGTCAGTCTCTACCAAATCTGGTGATTATTGATGTGGGCTTGGGAGATGAACCCGATGGAGGGTTTGAATTGTGTCGATTTTTACGGGCTAAATCTGCAACACTACCTATCTTGTTTTTAACGGCCAGAGATAATGAGTTTGATATGGTTTCTGGTTTGCGACTGGGAGCTGATGATTATTTAAGTAAGGATATCTCCTTGCCACATTTATTGGCAAGAGTGGCAGCATTATTCAGACGGCAGGATTTATCTCAGGAAAAGAGTGAAGAAAGCATTATTAAGCAGGGAGATTTAAAAATCCTTACCGATAACCTACAAATCTTTTGGCAGGATCAGGCAATAGACTTAACAGTGACGGAATTCTGGATGATCGTTTCACTGGCAAGACATCAAGGCCATGTAAAAACCAGAGATCAACTCATGAGTGATGCCAATGTTTATGTGGATGAATCAACAATCACTTCCCATATCAAAAGAAATCGTAAAAAATTTAACGCCATTGATGCTGGCTTCAATTGCATAGACACCGTTCATGGCATGGGTTATCGCTGGAAATCTTAAGGAGCATGCTAAAATAAAATGAAGCTGAAATACCAATTACTCTTATTGGCATTATTGAGTTTACTCTTTCCGGTTACTGGATGGATAGCTTTAAAAAGTGTAGATAAGGAGTTCCGCTTGAGTATTGAACAAGCCTCACAAAACACCTTGGTTTCTCTTAAATCTTCAGTCCAACAAATGCTGCAAAGTGATTCAAAATTAGAACTACAAGGTATTGTTCCCCTAGCCATTGAAAACTTTCACCTCGATGGAGATGACACAGATTGGAGTGCCACCACTGCATATAACTATAATAAGCAGACAGACACATTGTTGGTAAAAATAGGTTTAATGGATAATAATCTGGTGATGTTAATTGACAGCAATGATGCATCCAAAAATAATAATTCAATAACCTCAAATGACAACGATCATATCATCATCGCTTTGGCTGATGAGCGAGGCTTATATAAATACAATTTTCAAAGACAGGCAGAAGGGTTATTATTGGAAGATTCTCCTTCAGAAGACAAGCCAGATTACCAGGCCTATTGGCACGAAAAAGCTCAAGGTTATATACTGGAGGTTCAATTTGATAGCCAGGACTTCCACCATATAGGATTTGCTAGTGTAAATAAATCGGATCAGTCAAAACGTGTGACTGGTACTTTACAGCCTGATTCCGAGCAGACATTAAAACTATTACCAGTAGTCTCAAGAGATAAATCATTTCAAAGAGCTATTAATAACATCACCCCTGTCAATAATCACTTTGAAATTAAAGACAGCCAAAATCGCATTGTTTATCAAAGTAATAAACTGCCAAACGGGCAAGTCGCATCTGCCTGGCAATGGATAATAACCCCCATATACCAATGGTTGTTTTCGGTTGAAAGTTCTGATAATAAATGGTTTTATCGTCAGGATGGTATGGCAGGGATCAAACATATCATCACAGAAGGTACAATCAGTTACCAGCTAAAAAGTATGATGCCTCAAGGGCAACAAAGCATGATACAGACCCTGTTACAAACAGGGGTATTGATGGTTGCAGTGGTATTGTTATTAATGATGGCATATCTAATGTATTCATTAATACTGGCATGGAGAATAAAAAACCTCAGCCGAGCCATGCAGACGGTATTGGATGATTCGGGGCGATTACATATTCACATGCCTTCACATAATGCACGAGATGAAATAGGGCAACTGTCACGCGGTATTGAATCCATGTTAACAGAAATGCGCGAATACACTCAATACTTAAAGGATCTGGGTTCCCGATTATCCCATGAAATGAAAACACCATTGGCAATTGTACAGTCATCATTAGATAACTTGGAACAAGAGCAAAGTCCAGAGTTTTTACATAGGGCTCAGGAAGGCACCAAAAGATTGAGATTTATACTCAATCAGCTCAGTGAGTTAAGCCAGTTGAAATATACCTTAGAACAAACACCCAAACAAAACTTTGATCTCGTGGCATTGATACAACAATTAGCCAAGTCATACCAAAGTTTTATTCCTAATCTAAAAACATATTATTCAACTAAAACTATACTAATAAATGGCTCAGTTGATTTAATTGCACAAATGATCGATAAGTTAATGGATAATGCTAAAGATTTTATCCATGATGATGGTTATATTGTTATCTCAGTTTTAAAAAACAAAGATAAAATACTGTTGAAAATATTTAATACAGATTCTCAGCTGCCAGAAAAGGGTGGGATGAATATATTTGATTCACTGGTTTCTCTTAGACCAAAATCATCCTCCAGTTCCACACATTTAGGTCTGGGTTTATATTTAGTACAGCTGATTAGCCGCTATCATGATGCCGCTATCAGAGCTGAAAATACTGATAATCCAAAAGGTGTGGTCTTTACCATTAAATTTAACTCATATACCTCATAAGGTTGAATTAATTAAATAGATAACAATATAGAGGTGTCATTTCACCATATTTTATAGCTATGACATCAATTTTATTTCAAGCAGTTAAACTCAACGATACCTTAACATTGCAAAACGCAATTGTTATGGCGCCTCTGACGCGCTGTTTTGCAGATTCAAACCTAGTTCCTACTCAACTGATGGCTGATTATTATGCAAGACGTGCAAATGTTGGTTTAATTGTCTCTGAGGCTACAATAATCGATCCATTAGGACAGGGTTATCCCAATACGCCAGGCATCTACTCCAGAGCGCAAATAGAAGGATGGCAGCAGGTAACAAAAGCGGTACACGATAAAGGAGGCAAGATATTTTGTCAACTATGGCACTGTGGTCGCGTGGCTCATTCTTGTTATACTGGTGAACAACCACTGGCACCTTCAGCACAACCCTGGCATGGGAAAGTACCAAGAACAGATGATTTAGCATATGTAATGCCTCGATCCTTATCTACTAAAGAAGTAAAAAAACTGATTAAAAAATACATTAAAGCAGCAAGTAATGCCATAAAGGCAGGATTTGACGGGGTTGAAATCCATGGGGCAAATGGCTATTTAATAGATCAGTTCTTACGTAAAAGTACCAATAAAAGAGATGATAAATTTGGTGGAAGCATAAGAAAGCGAATCAAATTCGCACTACAAATAGTGGATGGCATTGCCGCAGCAATTGGTGCAGAAAAAACCGCTATTAGATTATCGCCACAAGCCTATGTACATCTCGAATACAGCAAAGGTGATGAAAAAGCCTATAAAAAATTACTCAAACAATTGAACAAGCGCAATATTTGTTACGTTCACCTTGGTGCATTTAGCGATCATTATGAGTTTAAATACTTGGGTAATGTCAAAGCCAGCGAGTTTATTCGTAAATATTACAAGGGTAATTTTGTTACCTGTGGTGGCTATACCGTTGAGAGTGCCACTGATTCAATCAGCCATAAAAAAGCAGACTTGGTAGCCATAGGTCGTCCATTAATAGCCAATCCTGATTTTATTAAAAAAGCCAAATCGAACAGTGAAATGGTCGAGTATGATATGAAAATGTTAACAGACTTGGTGTAAAAAGAGACCAGGAGCTTGTCCGATAATAGGGATCGTAGTGAGAAAAAGCTGTCCAAACTCAGCTTTTTCGGAGTAGATTTT
>JAESTH010000189.1 GCA_016763695.1 Alcanivoracaceae bacterium | reverse complement strand
TAATGTTTGGTAGATGGGGTCAAAGTTAATTTCAATTTTTCCTAACTCCTTTAAACCTTGAGAGGTGATAACTTGGCTGGCCAAATGGGTGTATTTTACAATTTTTTGCCCGATAAAATGAATTTGATGGTCATACAGATTGACATAGGTATTGTGGCTTTCCTGTAGTATATCTGAGTGAGCTTTGACGACCATAATTGACTTAACCCATTCGGGCTTTGGCTCTGAGCTTATGTTCTGTGCGCAGGTAGTGAAGCTAAAAAACAAGGTCAATAATAAAATTCTATTTAACATATAATAATCCATACAACGACTTCTAGGACAAAGTCCTAGTAAAAAAACAGCTATTTAAGCTCAACCTAAATAGGCCATAAGGCATTCATAAGGATGCAAAACCAGATAAAAAGAGCAGGAGTGATAAAATAATGGTGTCGGTTTCATGATTATTAATGATCTATTCTAACAAAGTCAAATTTTATTTGTTTTCCATACCGTGCCTTATGAAAGAACAATAATAGAATTATTTTGTTGTAAATACAAGTAAAAAACCGATCAGTAATTATTATACAACACTAGTGACTTCACTAAACTTGCTGGTATAAGCAGGAGACTTAATTTCGGATTTCATTATCCATTGTTCACCAAAGCCTTCCTGGCCACTCCTTAGTGTGCCTTTGCCAAATCGTGCATTGATATTATCCATTACCTGCATTAAATCATCATCACACTCTGGCGGCGGCATAAACAGGTCGGGCTGTAGGATGCCAGTATCAGAAATATGATTGAGAATAATGCCTGCTTTTTTATAGTTAAAGCCTTTTTTAAATATCCTCTCTAGGCCTTTTATTGCTGCGGTTATAAAATGACTGGTGTGGCTACTGGCTTGTGGTAGCTTTAGGGTGATCGAGTTTGAGTATTGTTTACTATTATTGTTGTATATGGCTGTTCTGATGCTAACGGTAATGCTTTGAGCCACTGACTCCTGCTCTCTTAGGGTGACACATGCCCGTGTTACGTGATAGGCTATGGCTTCTTTTAGGGGGTGAATGTGATTAACTCTTTCACCAAAGGAACGCGTGCAAATAATTTGTTTCTTCTTCTCTGGGTCAGCATCAAACTCAATGCAGCTAATGCCACGTAATTCCAGTATTGTTCTTTCCATTACCACTGAAAATCTTTTGCGCATTGATTTAAGATCTGCATCGCGAAGTTGTAGAGCAGTGGTGATACCAATATCATTTAAGTGTCTGCTGCTTCGTCCTCCCACTCCCCAAATCTCTCTCACGGGTAAATGTTCAAGTGCCCGTTTAATCTGATATTCGCTTGCTAATTTCAATACGCTATTAGAGGATTTATGCTTCTTGGCATAATGATTAGCAACCTTTGCTAAGGTTTTTGAGGGAGCGATACCAACGCATACCGGTAGGCCTAGCCATTGCCATATTTGTTGCCGCAAATTTTGGCAATGCTCAATAATATCTAAGTGCTCATGACCGTTAAACCTGATAAAACATTCATCAATACTGTAGTTCTCAACCTGATCAGAATATTGAGCAATAATATTATCTACTCTTTGCGACATATCACCATATAGGGCATAGTTGGATGACAGCGTGACTATATTATGTTTTTTTACCAATCCTTTAATTTGATAAAAGGGTGCGGCCATCTTTACCCCTAGTTTTTTGACTTCATTGGAACGCGCCACAGCGCAGCCATCATTATTGCTTAAGACAATAACAGGTCTATGCCATAATGAAGGATCAAAAACCCGTTCACAGCTCACATAAAAGTTATTAACATCACACAGGGCTATCATAATGACAGTATACTACTTTTATTCTCAAAACTTGCGAATCAGTGAGGTGACCACCCCCCAAATAACCAATTCATTTTCACCGCTCATGACTATGGGTTGATAGGCTTTGTTTGCAGGCATAAGCCTGATGCCATTTTTGGTTGATAAGCGCTTAATAGTAAACTCATTATTAACCGCAGCAATGACGATATTGCCATCAGTAGCAGTTAATGATCGATCCACAACAACCAGATCGCCAGCATAAATACCAGCATCAATCATACTTTCACCTTCTACTCTGGCAAAAAATGAAGCGGTAGCGTTCTTAATCAAATACTGATTTAAATCCATGGTATCACCCAAATACTCTTCGGCAGGTGATGGAAAACCTGCTGGGATATTTGTTTCATACAACGGTAATTCTAGCTTTGAATCAATTGGGGTTAATATTGTTATTCTAGACATTTGTTTATTACACCTTTGCTACTGTAATCATTGTTTGTTAATCTCTTCGGCCTCTGTGAGTTTCTCTCATGGAATAATAATGCCCTATAAAATAAGTACTGATTCAAAAAACCTATGCCATCCAGTAACCATTCCTAAAGAATAAATTACCAACAATGTCCAAACATGAATAAATCAAAGGAGTTGCACTTATGACTCGATTTTAACAATAATAGAATTGTTTTGTTGTAATTACAAGTAAAAGTAGACTAATGATTATGACTTTATTTTTACAAAAATTCAACTCCTATGAACTCTTTATTATTAGTCTGTTTGCACAGTTAAGCAGTCTTTACTCAATATTATAACAGACAAACTCAACGGCCTTAATTGTTGGGTGCCGCTCTCTATTAAAACCTCTCCTTGACCACACGGTAAGGTTTTAGTAAGAAAAAAACAAGGCGCTGGTAAGGTTATTAAATATGGTATATGAGAAACTGACAAAATATAAAAAGAGTAAGTTTATGGCTTAACTATATATGTTATACGGTTCAGGTAAAACAACTTGGATGACATACAGTGGGCTACAGATTAAGGTTTTAAATAATTAATAAACAATAAGGGGAAAAAAGATGAAAAATATATGGGCTGTATTATTGTTATGTTTGATGTCTCATTCGGTAAAAGCTGAAACAAGCACCGATGGTAGGCGAGTGATTAAAGTTGATATGGTGGTATTAGAAAAGGATGTCTATTACAACCGTTTAGGGGCGCATTTAGCAAATGCACAAATGTATGCCTTGCGCCATGATGTGGTGTCAGTCACTGCTAATGATAGTAAAGATTTAAGCCCTGGTCAAGTGAATTTAAAGCCATATAAACGGCCTCGACCTATCGCTTTACGCGCCAATGTGGGGGATAAATTAAAGATTACCTTACAAAATTTATTAATGCCTTTTCAGTCTGATCAAGCGGTTGATTGTAATGGCAGTAAACCCAGTGACAGTACTGCGTTGACAGATTTTCAGCTACATTGTGCTGGTTTGCAAATTATGGGTGTAGATTGGTTAAATGCAAATAATGAACATCGCTTAGCTCCAGGTGAAAGTTTTACTTATGAATTTATAGCCACAGAAAATGGAATATTCATGTTGTATAGCCCCAATGGTAGCTCAATTCCAAGTAGTCAATTAGATTATGGATTGTTTGGT
Organism: Alcanivoracaceae bacterium; assembly: GCA_016763695.1. Lineage (GTDB taxonomy): Bacteria > Pseudomonadota > Gammaproteobacteria > Xanthomonadales > Marinicellaceae > NORP309. The sequence goes on along the minus strand of JAESTH010000189.1, from coordinate 9,691 downwards.
GCAATCAATGTTCAGCCAAAAACGGCAGAATGGTATCGTAGTCAAGTCACGGAAAATGATTTACAGTTAGCAAACTTCAGAACCTCCAAATCTTTCATGAAAAAGTATTGGCGTCGTAATGGTGATAAAATTTGTTTAAGACCCCTGGGCAGTAGATTAACAGGTCTTAAAAAAGGAACTTTCTTGCAAAGAAAAGCCAGTCCAGTTGGTTCTAAGCTACTTTGTCCTCCATCATCAGAAAATGCTGTGTGGTTATATACTGTGCCTAGTTCTGCAACTGGCCAAACAGCCAAGGTATCCGATGTGATAATACGTAAAGATGGTGCTTTATATACACTTGCAGGGCATCCTCTGATTGATTATCAGGCCATATATCCAAAGGGTCATGAAAGAGCAGGGATGCCAGTACTCAATATGCTAAAAACCACACTTAAAAAGAATCATTATCAATTGATACATAGTGATGTCACGGCAATTATTACAGGACCTGATGCTGGACGATTCCCTTATTATCTCAATGGGCCAGAATTTGCCAATAATCCCGCCACTCCTGATCGACGTCAACCTTATCGCGAATTTACCATAGCATACCATATTGCACCGAATACCGAGCAAGCTTTTGCAGCCTTTAAAACGGGCCCTTTGGTTAATACATTAGCTGCTGGTGAAGATGGGTTTGCAGTCAATTATGGCATGGCTGGTATTGCCCCAGAAATTTATGCTAATCGCATTAATAAAGGCCCAATGGGTATAAATAAAGATGAAATAGATTTGCGTTTTGAAGAATTTTTTCTCAGTGCTTGGGCGGTTGGTGATCCTGCTATGATTGTTGATATTACTGCCAATAATAAACAGGGAAAACGAGCAACAAAGGTTTTGTATGCTGATGATCCTTCTAATGTTTATCACAGTTATATGCGTGACCATGTGCTTTTTCGTATTATGAATGCGGGTTCTGTGGCTCCCCATGTGCATCATCAACATGCTCATCAATGGTTACACAGTCGCAATAGTGATGAGGGACATTATTTGGATAGTCAATTGATCAACCCTGGATCAACTTATACTTTGGAAATGACCTATAATGGCAGTGGTAATCGTAACCAAACCGTTGGAGACTCTATTTTTCATTGTCATATTTATCCCCATTTTGCGCAAGGTATGTGGGCCTTGTGGCGAGTTCATGATGTTTTTGAACAAGGCACAGAACTAGATAAAGAAGGGATACCACTTACAGGTGCCCGTGCTTTACCTGATGGAGAAATCATTGCTGGCACCCCGATTCCTGCTTTAGTGCCATTGCCGAGTTTAGGTATGGCGCCCATTCCTGCTCCCATTCAACTGGTAGATAATGGTCGCAGAGTTAAAGTTTCTCCTAAGGGTAAAAATAAAGAGGGTCGGTTGTTGTTTGATAACCCTGGTTTTCCATTTTTTGTACCTGGTATAGCAGGTCATCGTGCACCACATCCACCACTGGATTTTGCGTGGCGCGAAAATAAAGATGGTAGTGTTAAAAGGTATTCCGAAAAAAATATAAGTGAATTTTATAAAATTGGTCAGCCACAGTATCTGGATGGTGGTTTACCTCGCCATGTGGTAACGGGTGGTAAAGTCGCCAGAGAATTTCATACCCGTTGGGATTTTACCAAAGATTTTGCTGTATATGATGAAAAAGGTAATTTTTTATCAGGTGAGCTTGATGCTTTACAAATACCTGAACAAGGCACCTGGGTTGAACAAGCTGCAATGGCAGCTCATGCGCAACGCAGTCACCAGAGTTATCAACCAGATGGGCGCTCGGGCAATTTTATTCTCAATGGTTTACCACCTGTACCAGGTGCGCCTTATGCAGCACCAAATGTAGATGACGATGGTAACTCTACTTTTAATAAACGGCGTTATAAAGCGGCAGTGATTCAAACTGATGCGGTCTTTAATAAAGAAGGTTGGCACTATCCCCAACAACGTTTCATTACTTTATTAGATGATGTTAAAGACACTGTAGCAGGCATTAAACCACCAGAACCATTTTTCTTCCGTGCAAATACTGGAGAAACGGTTGAGTTTTGGCATACTAATTTGGTGCCAGAATATTTTGAGTTAGATGATTTTCAAGTGCGTACACCCACAGATATTCTCGGTCAGCATATACATTTGGTTAAATTTGATGTTACCTCATCAGATGGTGCGGCGAATGGTTTCAACTATGAAGATGGCACCTTTAGTCCTGATGAAGTCAAAGATCGAATTAACTCAATCAATGCTGTTGGAGGTTTGTACCATTATAATAATGTTGAACAAGGTGGTAGCAATATTCAAAGTAAATTAACCCTTTCTAATTATAGAGATGATTATCCAGGTATTGGCAAACCTCCAGCAGGACAAAATTGGAACGGTGCACAAACCACAATTCAACGTTTTGATACCGATCCGTTATTAAATAATGAAGGCGAGGATAGAACTTTACGAACAGTTTTTACCCATGACCATTTTGGCCCAAGTACTCATCAACAAGTAGGGCTTTATGGAGCGATGTTAGTCGAGCCTGCTGGTTCAACCTGGAAAGATCCTATCAGTGGTTGTGTGATGCCAAATATTGGCCAAAAAGGATGTGGTAAAAAACGTTCTGATGGCGGCCCAACAAGTTGGCAAGCCATTATTGAGACAGAAAATTCAGTCGACAGTTATCGTGAGTTTGCAGTTGCAGTCTCTGATATGCAACTGGCTTATGGGCCTCAAAGTACACCTGTGCCAGTGGTGCCAACTGGTGTGTGGTTTTCAACAGTCAATAATAACTATACGAATGATTTAAATAGTGGAGTGGTGCCCAAAGCCTTGAGTATTATTTTTACTGCTCAAGGTGCGATATTAACAAACCCCAAAGTCACCACTATTAAAGAAGGACAACAATGGCAGATACAACGTGAAAATATGGTAGATAAGTTTAATTTGGTGGTGAATAACAGCAATATTGATGTCCGAAACTTATCTATGGATAAAGGCTGGTCTGATAATAGTCATGCCATTTGGCCTCCAGCTAATCCTGACCCTTTACCAGGTGGTGCTCCATATCCACAAATTATTTCTGATCCAGGTGGTGGTGGTAATATTGGTGGCTGGATGGTTAACTACCGTAATGAGCCTTTAGATGCTCGACTACAGTCAGGCAAAAACGATGAGCCAAATGCACAAGACCCTGCTTATGCTTATAGCTCAATTAAACGACAGCACAATCGTTTAAATAGCCAACCGAAAGGGGGATCTCAGATTGATCATCAACGAAAAAAAGGCTTTACATATCCAGAAGATGCACTCACACCTGATATGGGTGCTTATGATCCATATACACCGTTAATGCGGACTTATGCGGGGGATAAAATAGAAGTCAGAACGGTAGTTGGTGCAGTAGATTCGATTCATAACTTTCAGATTCAAGGTGCAAAATGGCATCCATCACCTTCTTATGAAAATTCAGGTTACACTGATTCACAAGGTTTTGGTATCTCAGAACATTTCGAAATGTTATATAACATGGCCTCAACTGATAGCAATCAAATAGCAAGTTTTGTAGATTATTTATACCAACCCTCTAGTTCTACACAAGGCCAAGCCAAAGGTGCATGGGGTTTAATCCGTTCTTATAAAGATCAACAGACTGGCCTAATAGCTTTATCAAATAACTCACCAGGGCAATCTGTTACTGACCTTTATAAACCAGCAAAAAATAAACGCAGTTTTAATATTACAGTCGGTCTCAATGCCAGTAAAGATGGTTTGACTTATTCTGTTTGCCCATCAACAAAATATGGCAAGCGATGTCAGGTGGTTTCGCCACTGATTTTACGGGCCAAAGCAGGGGAGTGGATTGAAGTTAATGTGAAAAACAACCTGACAGATGCAGATGTATCCACAATGAAAGTTAATCTAAAGAATTTATCGGGTTCAGCCTCTTCAAAAACCATTAAAGCTTATACCACTTCAGCACAAGTGGGCATTCATGCCATGCGTTTATCATTTGACAGCACACAGGCAAATGGCATGAATATTGGTCAAAACCAGCAATCTCAAACTTTGCAACCGGGTGAAAGTAAAACCTACAACTGGTATGCTGGCAACATAGATGTTGTTGGTGGCAAAAGAGTCTTAACACCTGTTGAACTGGGGGCTGTTAATTTATTGCCAGCAGATGCATTGCTTCAAGCTTCATTTGGTTTAGTCGGTGTATTAGTGGTTGAACCCAAAGACAGTTCATGGTCAGAGGATGAGCAATATCAGAGCACTATTATCGTTAATCATGCGAATGGTACTCAGCATTTTACTGAAGTTGTTGTGGTAGGCCAACAAGCGGCTGATGCCAGTGTTAAAGCTGGTTCACAGGTGCGTTTACGTGTGGTTAACCCCGGTACAAGTGGGCCCGGGGCTATTGGTGATCCTATTAACCTCATTACTATTGAAGGGCATGGTTGGGATGAGTTTCCATATCAACAAGCATCTGAGGTTATTGCCTCAAATCCACAATCACAATGGTTAGGTACTCAACAAGTTACCCCTTTTGAAAGTTATACACTATTACTGCCCAGTGCCGGTGGTGTTGATAAAGTTGCGGGTGATTATGATTATTACTATTATCCGAAAGGGCCCACTGTTAAGTTGGGTACACTATCAGTCACACAGGATTAATCGATGAAGTGGTTATTAGGTTGTATAATTGGCTCATGTTTATTTTTAGTAATCCAGCCAGTATGGAGTAAACAAGCGATTCAGTCAGAAGGCATCGCCATTGATTTTGATTGGAGTAAGATTGGTACAAACCAGGCTCGTTTTAGTTTTTACATCCGTGATACTGTCAATGCTGCCCCCGTGCTAGGCGCATACCCTGCCGCCTGGGTGCATCCCCGTACAGCTGGGGGCAAACCAGCGCAAGAATGTCAACAACAGGCAGAGACTTTCGTAGGCGGTAGTTTGTTTTCACGTGCTGAAATTGATCTCAACCAATATTATGTGCTTACTATGAATGGTGATGCCAGCCTTTCATTGGTTGATCCGCTATTTGGGTTTGGTGGCTCAAAATTACTCAATCGCATTGTGTTGCCTTCACCGGCCTATGATTGGGTATTGACAAAACAAGGTCGATACTTATGGATGAGTTTCCCCGAAGCACAATCAATTGGTCGATTAGATACAAATGACTGGACACTAGAAACCATAAAATTAAAAGAAGCACCCCAAGAACTAAGCTTGCAAGCAGATGAACACTTCCTTTGGGTCGCTTTAAATACTTCAGTGGTCGCAATCATAGCTGATGATCGTTTAAAATTAAAAGCGACAATAGCACTACCAAGTAAGCCTCGTGAAATGGAATTATCACCTGATAGCCATTTCCTTTACCTCACCTTGCCTGCACAAAATAGCCTGGCTTTGATTGATACAGCACAATTAAAACTACAAAAAATCCAAAAAACAGGTAAAAACCCCAGCAGCCTTGCTTATTCTAAGCTGGCTCAGCTTTTATATGTTGCCAACCAAACAGATGGCAGCATAGAGGTTTTTTCAGCACAGGATTTAAAACCTGTTGCTAAAATGCAGTCAGAACCAGGTGTAGGACAACTTCGTTTTGATCCCAGCGGACGTTGGGGTTTTTTAGTTAACCCTGTTACCGATCGGCTATCTATAATTGATGCGGCAAACAACCAAATCGTGCAAACCGGTCTGGTTGAATCCGAACCCGTAAGTATCGATTTTTCTAACAGTCTTGCCTATATTCAACACCGCAATAGTGCAACCCTGTTGATGATTAGCTTAGATGACAAAGAAATAGGACGGCCTGGTGCGCCTATTCCGGTGATTGATGCTCCAGGTGGCGACTATCCTCCTGGTTTAGGTGCATCAACAGTTGCCCCAGGTATAGTTAAAGCACCAGGTGCCAGTGCTGTACTGATTGCTAACCCCAAAGACCAAAACGTCTATTTCTATAAAGAAGGCATGGCAGCCCCTATGGGGCAATTCGGCAATTATGGCCAGGAGCCGCGTGCGGTCATAGCACTAGATCGCAGCTTGCGTGATGCACAAGGGCAAGGTATATATGAAACCATTGCTGCTTTACCAACAGGTCAGCAACAATATGATGTGGTTTTTTTTATGGATAGCCCTCGTCAAATACACTGTTTTACCATGGATCTAACTGATAAGAGTAGCAGCCAGGCAGACATCAATAATATTCCACAATTTCAGGCACTTTCAGCAGACAGCGGCTACAAAGTACAGCAACTTATGGACTTACACTTTAAAAATAGCGCTAAGATCAATTTTTCTGATATTAATGTGATTATCTCGGTCAGTTCTGGTTTATGGCAACAACGACAACGATTGAAACTCACCTCAAAAGGCGAACTTAAAGTTGTTTTTACCCCGCCAATCAAAGGACTTTATCAATTACAATATCAAGTCAAAAATGGCAAGGGATTTTCTGAACTGGGTGAAAAGTGGTATGAAGTACAATGATTAAAGTTATTTTATTATTGATCCTGCTTTGCAGTACCACGCAGGCAAAAGTTGAACTACCTGATTTAAAAGTGACTCTACAAACGGGGGAAAGCAAGCTATTTTATAGTGATTTAGTCAAAGATAAGGTAGTGGTTATACGATTTATTTTTACCGACTGTGGCATGGTTTGCCCCATGCTTGGTGTTTTATTCAAGCGTTTACAAAAGCGTTTAAGCAGTCAAATGGGGCAACAAGTACATTTGCTCTCTATTTCAATTGACCCTGCTAATGATACACCAGAAAAAATGCGTCTTTGGGGCGAAAAATACGGTGCTGGTATTGGTTGGAATCAAATAACAGGGCAAAAACAAATCATCGACCAGCTCCTGAAATCTCTACAAGCCTTTAGTGTCGAGCGCGACAGTCACAGCGCTTTACTCCTGCTTGGCAATGAAAATGCCGGTGTCTGGAAACGATTGGATGGTACAACTCCCTTAGCGGTGCTTGATGAAGAAATTCAAAAACTATTGGTGCTTAACCATTAATACCACAAATTTTTATGGCTGGATACTAATGCTATTAATGCTCCAAACGGCTTTGGCAGGGGCAAGTACACTGGGTGAGGAGATTTATACAGAGGGGCTAGAAAATCATTTGGTAGATCTAGGTGATGGTTTTGATGTATCGGCACAATTTTTCCCTTGTGCTAATTGCCACGGTCGCTGGGGCGATGGGTCGCAGGAAGGTGGTGTAGTTGCACCTAATATTACTTGGTCACAACTCAGCAAACCTTATAAGCTCACTACTACACGTGGTCGGTACCGTGCTGCTTATGATTTTGCAAGCTTGGTACGAGTTATCCGAGCCGGTATTGATACGGGCGGGCAAAAGCTGGCAAAAATTATGCCACGTTATGACTATACAGAAGTACAAATTCAAGCCTTATTACAAACCTTAAAACAATTATCCAAACAAAGTATTATTGGCGTTGAGTCCGATACCATTAACATTGGTTTAGTGCTGGGTCAGTTAAAACAACGCACCTTGATCATTAAATTAATGCAATCATACTTTCAACAAATCAACCTCAATGGTGGTATTTTCCAACGTAAAATACAACTGATTGTGGATAATACCATAGCTTACAAAGCAGATTGTTGTTTGGCGATGCTGGCTTATAGCGATGATTATTTTCCACCTTGGGCATCATCCCTAACCCGTATTACCGTTTTTTCATCGCCACTTAACTCCAAAGTTACAGATAAGTCTCCCCCTTTTTCGTTATACCTCGGCCAACAAGCTCGTGAGACATTGCTTGATAAATACCGTAAACAGCATTTATCATCGAAGCAATGGTTGATTAAACCACCTGGGTTAGAACTGGTTACCCAACGAGGACAAGCAGAATATTTACAAATCGCCCAACAAGCGGATGTACCGGCACAATGGGTACCAGAGCAGCTATGGATGTTATCTGTAAGCAAACTATTGGTCCATGCATTAAGCAAATCTGGACGTGATGTTGATTCACAAAAACTGACCGAACAGCTGAGTAAAACGCATGATTTTCACACGCATTTGGGACCAAGTTTGAGTTTTGGACCACAGCATTATATTGGAGCAGTTGGAGCAGTGATTCATACAGCTTGGGATCAGAATGACTGGATTTGGTATCAGCAGTAAATCGTACTTTATAAGAAACCTCTCAGTATTGAGACCTATGGGTAAACTCGCATTAGTTTAAATAAAGAAAAACAGCCCTAACCCAAAAGTAAATGGAGTTAAGAGACTATATAGAAAATACCGATAGATTTTATGGTGCTTTATCTAAAGTTATTACGTAAGATTTTTTGATTACAATGGTTCCAGCAATAAAGTCATGTAATGCCCGTCTTCTCTTATTCATTAACAAGACTAAAAATTCGCTCCAAAACCATATGTCTATAGCTCTATTTATCATCCATTTCCAACTGGGGTAGAAGACCCTTAATAGTTCATCTTTAACTATAATATCAGCAATAAGGAAATCATTTTGGTTGACCTTTGTAAGAGAAATAAATATTATTGCAAGTAGTGGTAAAGTTAATAAAATATCTACAGAGGATCTTTTAAAAGATTCTTTATAACTTATTCTAGTACCATTTATTTTTGTTATTTGTATGCCTACCAGTAGCTTTCCAATTGTTCCTCCGTGTGTAGCATTAAAAAATACGCTATATACTAAAAATATAATGGGGACTCCCAATTCAATAATTGCAGCTAGATTAAAATTAATATTTTGGAGGATAGTGGATACAATGATTATTGTAAGTAGGATAATAGTATCTATTAATCCTGCTCCTAACCTTTGTATAAAAGTTGCGTAAATATGAATACCATTTAATTCCACTGGTAAGAATTGCATTATAGCGCCTTAAATTTGTGATCAATTTTAACTTTCATGCTCTTTTATTTTTCTTTCAAGAAATAAAAACCCACGATAATAAACATATTGCATCAGTAGTAAATAGAAAGCGTACAAGTGCAAGTTTTTATTACTATTTAAAAAGTGCTGCCAAGGGGTAATCATGCTAAATCCGTAGATTATGATTAAGACAATCTTATCTTTCATACTGCGCTTAGTCTTGAAATTTAAAACTACAACAATAACTTGAGTGATTACTAGCAAAGCTAACCACCATATAACAGCAAGGTTGCCACTTGCAAATGCTAACTGTGGAGTTAATAAGAAGGTAATGAGGGTTAATAAATTCCTTTTCATAAAAATAAAAATTTCAATTGATTATTAATCATAATATATGAATGAGTTTTATTAATCAATTTAAGAGGATAAAGTACAGGTAAATTCCAGTGTTATTAAATACTAAAATGGTATGTCAATTTTTATTATTAGTGAGTTGGGAGTGCCTCATATTATTAAATTTAAGATAATTTAAAAATAATAATGGACTAAATATAGAAAAGCCAATATGGGGAGTATAGCTCTTTTCTATAAGCAAAAAAGACTGATGGAGTATTGATGCTTCATCAGTCTCTTGGTTTACTTAAACAGACTATACATTAATCGTTGTGCCTTACTTTACAAAATGGGCTTGCATGATCTGAGATCGCTACATCATTACAACCATTAGTTGCACAACCGCCAGTCCAGCTGCTTAATTGCTCTTCTAATACGACTGGATCGCTGCTAGCAGGTCCATGGTCTCTT
>JAESTH010000188.1 GCA_016763695.1 Alcanivoracaceae bacterium | reverse complement strand
TATGTTGATGAATATACATAATCCGAAAGTGTCCTAATGTTTTAAGCATGCGCGCGATAGCGTCGACTTGTCTTTGTTTGTTATAAATAACCTCCCTAGCTTGAGTAAAATCGCTTAAAGCCTATGAATAACAAGGTATAAAACAACATTTCTCCAATCTGTTTTGTTGTTTTTTCTTAAGTTTCATTCTTGTATGAAATATCCAGGCTAGTGTTTTTCGACATCTATTAGCCCCAGAAGAATTGCAGCTCCTATGAATAGCGAACCTGATAATTGGTTGAAATATTGCCCAATTGATGTAACTAATTTTTTCGCAAAAAATTCTGCAAACTTGCCATAGAAACAGAGAAATAGCCCATCAATAGCTAGATACGTTATGCTCAGAACAATAAACTGTGGAATCAGAGGCTCAGTAGCAACAATAAATTGTGGAAATAACGCGGCAAAGAAAATTACGGCTTTCGGATTCGCCGCCGATGTTAGAAAACCTTGCCAGTATAAGGATTTAGTTGAGCGTTTGTTAGTAGAGGTTAGATTTAAGTTTGATTTTTTCGACGTTATCAGTTTAATGCCCAGGTAGGCAAGATAAGCGACCCCAGCCCATTTTACTAAAAAAAAATATTGTTGAGACTCCTGAAGGATACTAGCCAAGCCGATAGAGGCGGCTAACATTTGAAGAAAGTTGGCAGATAGATCTCCAGCAGCTGTCGCGGTGGATTTTTTGAAGCCGTTGCCGATACTGTTGGATAGCATCAAGATATGACTTGGCCCTGGTGTACTCATAAATGCCAATACTGTACCTAAATAAATTACCCAAATATCGATGTTCATGTTGCCTCCTGATGGTGTGGCTTATAACAACTTATTAACAGTGCATTAATGCCTATTATCGTTTTCATGTTGGTCATTTTGGCCTCGTGTTAGTGGGATGTTATTCTATCACATCTCATTTCTTAATAAAACTCATGATCAAATGCCTCTAATACTCGTTTCCACATTCTGAGAGGGGGATGAGACCTTATATCATCTCAATCAACCGTCGTGTCAGCATTGGGTTGCTTTGATTTGTTGGGCTTGCCTTTATTTTCAAGTAGGATGATCATTTCCTTCGCCACTATTGCAGCAGATGGAAGGAACATCGTCGAGACTATGCGCTTATCAATGATGACTTCATGCTTATTGGAAACACTGTTTTTATTGATTACAACTGCTCCATTGTCCCGAAGCCGATCTTCGACGAGGAATGGCAGCAAAGTGCCCTTTTTCGCCCATGACTTTTCTTTTTCAGTTGAGTTGGGGAAGCCTGCAACGCGTTTCCCTTTAATAAGAAAACTACCATCACTGAGTTTTGCATTCGCAAAGGCTCCTGCTCCATGCCCACAACTACCTATAATGCCACCAGCCTCATATACATCCGTCATAATGTTTAGCAATTTTTTGTTCGATGCTACATCAAACAAGGTTCCATAGCCTCCACCGATATAGATCGCAGTGTAATCTTCAGGGTTGACCTGCTGCGGAGCTAACGAATTATCCGCTTTCGTTGAAAATCCCTCGTATTTTATCGTATAGCTACTAATACCGAGAGGGTTCATCATAAACGGTACATGACCTCCATTTGGAGAAGCAAAGTCCACATCATATCCATGAGAAATAAATATATGATAAGGAGGTGCGTACTCCCAAAGGTTGTTCCTGGCATCATGTTTATCGGAATCGCCCATATTCTCAAGATTTGAGGCAATAATCAGTATCTTTTTTGTGTCACTGGCTTGCACGGAGATGGAAAGACCAATCAGTAAAATACTAACCACTACAATAACATTCTTTTTATTCATTTTTTTCTCTAAATTTAGTTTCATGACACAAGCTTACCAAATTATTATACGACATGTGTAGTTTCACAATGTTGTTCATCAACAACGTTTCATTTATCCCTAATCCTGATATAGAAACAAGAATTAATGAGTTCAGACTCATCTCTAGGAGCTTGTCCGAGAATACAAAACCTACTACAGAAAAGTTGATATTGGTGCTATTTTCCGTTGATTTTCGTTAAATAGCCGTGCTATTCGCCTCAAATCACCAATAAATAGCCCTCAATTCAGCTTTCCTTCGCTACGATTTCTATTCTCGGACAAGCTCCTGGGGCCTATACTAAGACCTCTTTTACACCGCGATCATATTGTGTCATTTTACAAGTATTTCCATGCAAAATGTGTGGGTGATTATAATTTTATTTTGGGCCTTCTTTAAACTGAATGACTCCTTTTGGGATGATTTCCCAAGGAGCTTTTGAACCAACAAAAATATGTTGGCCAATTTTGATATCTGGAGAGCCGTTCACACAGCCTAATGTGACTTGGAAGACTTTGCCGTTATGAATGGTACACAGAGTTGACCCACATTTTTTACAAAATTGTAAGCCATACCCATGCTTACCAACAAAAGATGTTAATTGAGACTCTCCAGAAAGCCACACAAATTCATCTGGTTCTACAAAAGCGGATGCAGATGCTTGCGCATTAAAGGCCTTACGACATCGAGAGCAATGACAAGACTTAGCATCGCGAAGTTTTCCGTTGACTTGATATTTAATGTCTCCGCAGAAACATTCTCCAGTTATAGGCACAAATTTCTCCCTGATGCACAGCAACTTATCATTTTCACAACGGTGTTAACAATCTTCTTATTTACGTTTTTTAAGGTATTACTTTTCATGGTTTGATTCTATCATAGGTTTTAAAATAAATAATCACCTCCTTTTAATTAAGTTATTCATGCAATTCATAGTAGATTAAATTTTTATATTCCACAATATTACTTATTTAGAACGAGAAAATTTATTTAGCATGATTTTATTGAATTTTTAGTTATTAGCTCCATTTAAAATGGACTTAATAAAATCAGGATATACACATGAATATAAAAAATTCACTAAATAGTATCAGAACAGTGAGTATTACATTAATGTTATTGGCATTGTCTTTGGTCAGTGTCTGTTTCGCGGGTGAGGATATTGATATAGAGCAGCAGTTGAAACAATTACAAGCTCTGTCTAATAATAAAATAACTCAATCTGAAGTTAAGGCTCAACCAATTGAGATGCTTGATATGAAATCTGATTCAAAATAATCTATTTTGCTCGTTCCCATACTCAGGCATGGGAACGAGTAACCACAATTAGTTTTGGTTAAGACCTAGGAGGCTGTCCGAGAATAGAAAACCTACTACAGAAAAGCTGATATTGGTGCTATTTTTCGCTGATTTTCGTTAAATAGCCGTGCTATTCGCCTCAAATCATCAATAAATACCCCTCAATT